>JAHACE010000211.1 GCA_018376005.1 Atopobium sp.
CGGCAAGCCAGAAAGCCAGCAGATTATCTTTACGCGCAACACTTCTGAGGCGCTTAATCTGGTTGCTTCAAGCCTTGGCCGCTATGCACTCAAGCCAGGTGATGACGTGGTCATTTCCATTATGGAACACCACTCCAATATCATCCCATGGCAACAGATTTGTAAAGCTACCGGCGCTAACCTGGTGTACCTGCGCATGAATTCGCAGTATCAGATTACGCCAGAAGAGATCGCGTCAAAGATTACCGAGCGCGCCAAAATTGTGTCTGTCACACACGTCTCCAACGTACTGGGCACCCGCAATGACATCAAGGCTATTGCCAAACGCGCTCACACTATGGGCGCCTACATGGTTGTTGACGCCGCCCAATCCGCACCTCACATCCCTCTTGACGTGCATGATCTTGACTGCGACCTGCTGGCTTTCTCGGCACACAAGATGTGTGGACCTATGGGCATTGGCGTGCTCTGGGGTCGTGCAGAGCTGCTTGATGCCATGCCACCGTTCCTTACTGGCGGCGAGATGATTGATTCCGTCACCGAAACCAGCGCTGTTTGGGCTCCTGTTCCCGAGAAGTTTGAGGCAGGCACGCAGGACGCCGCAGGTATCTATGCTACCGGTGCCGCTATCGAATACCTCAACGGCTTGGACATGGCAAAGATCGAGAAGCGAGAAGAACTTCTCGCCAGGTACTTGGTGCAGCAACTGTGCACGCTGGACTTTGTTGACATCGTTGGCTCTAAGCTGGGACAAAACCACGTGGGCGCTGTAGCGTTTAACGTGCGCGGCGTTCATCCACACGACGTCTCGAGCATCCTAGACATGAATAACGTTTGCATTCGCGCTGGTCATCACTGCGCCGAGCCGCTTCTGATTGAGTTGCACGAGTCCAGCACCTGCCGCGCATCCGTTGCGTTCTACAACGATAAACACGATATTGACCAGCTCGTCGAGGGTCTTAACCAGGTATGGAAGATCTTTGGCAGCGCGGTCAGCAACAAATAAAACAAGGAGTTGAAATAAGTGGCAGCAAACGACCTGTATAACGCTGAGTTTATGGACCACGTTTCTCACCCCGATTACAAATACCAGATGGACAACCCAACCGTCTCCCACGAGGGCGTCAACCCTTCTTGTGGCGATGAGCTCACGTTTTCCGTGCGACCGTACCCCAGAAGAGGCCATTGAGCTTTGCAAACTCTTTGGACGCATGATTCGCGGAGAAGAGACCGACGAGGCTGTACTTGACCAGCTGGAAGATGCCAACATTCTGCACGACATCGCTCACATGCCCGCACGCGTTAAGTGCGCCGAGCTGGCATGGCATACGCTCGAGGAGATGCTTGAGGCCCACAACAGCGGTTCTGCTGCAGCCGGCGCGTCTACCACCGAGGACGGCACCGAGAGCGAGCGCGCTGAGGACGGCGAGTAGCCGTGGCTGGAATGTTCTCTACAAAGGGAATGTACGCACTCCGCGCAATGGCTGACCTGGCTGTTCACGAGGGATGGGTCTCGCTGGGCGACGTTTCCGAGCGTCAGAACATCTCGCGCAAGTACCTTGAGCAGGTCATTGCCCTAATGCACAAGGCTGGATACGTCGAGAGCCTGCGCGGAAAGGGCGGTGGCTATCGCCTCACGCGCAAGCCCGAGGACTACACGCTGGGTGAGATTCTTCGTGCAGCCGAAGGCAATCTTGCGCCCGCTAGCTGCTTGAACTGCACAAACACTACGCTCTGCCCCCAGATGGAGTCCTGCACCACTATCAACATTTGGCGTGACCTTGGTCGCATGACCTCCAGTTTCCTAGACAGCAAGACGCTCGCGGACATCGCCCGCAACGAAGGCAACATGCACGTCTCCCCCGCCGACAATCCCACTGCTGAGTAAACGTCCAAGCTGTGCTTTTATTGTCGTGTGCGGCGGGACTTGCACAGCGAGAAAACCCCGGAGTGCACCGGGTTTCTCGCGAGAAGAGCGTACCAGGAGTACATCGAATGCAATCCGAGTGCGCGTCGAATGCAAGCCGAGTGCGAGCCTGATTTCTGCAAAGAATCTGTAAATTTTGCCTGAAAACACCAAAGAATCTGTGGATTTGCCTGATTTCATTAAAGAATCTGTGTCAGATTTACAGATTCTTTGCACTTTTCAGGCAACTTAAAAGGGTCACAGACTCGCTTATTCTGAATTTAGCAGAGCTTTTCTAGTTCACTCCACAATTTGATTCTTTTAGCTCTTTCCATTTTTCTGCGATCAGACGATGTATGTCTTCTTGGTATTTCAAGCTGATTTCTAATTGAATTAAACATATTATCCATAAAAACGATGTCATCATACTCAGCTTTTCCAATAACAAATTCCATTGTTCCAGCTGAAACGAGTTCGTTATTACGCCGATAGTCGCGCGTTGAAACCTCTGCTAATTCATGTACGGCCCCATTGTATTCAATGGCTGCTTGTCTATTTGTGTCTGCATCGTAGTTACCCTTTGAAAGCAATAGATCGATAGCCCTTGTTTTCTCTGTAAATACTCTGCTTTTTAATTGCTGAATCCTTACTTCCTTATTTAGCTCAACCTTAGGAATTGCATAACCACCTGCGGACACAGGAAGAGAAGCGCGAAGAGCAAGTTTGACT
>JAHACE010000212.1 GCA_018376005.1 Atopobium sp.
GGAGACGCTTTAGACGCCTACACGATTTCCAATCGTGCTCCTTCGGCCACTCGGACAACTCTCCATATAAAACCGCACGGGACAGTATAGCGGATTTCTTACCAATATAGGGCGAGAAGTTCTGTGTATTTTTAATACTTGTGTAGTATTGTCATACTAATAAAAACAAAAACACCAGTAGGAGGTATGGATGCCACCGTTTTTTTCGCCATATGGCACAGATGCAATTTCTGTGGGCATCCCCTACTGGCTAGACCTTCTGACAGTAATTATTGGTGCAATCTCGGGAATTTTGGTTGCAAGAGATCGTCACTTAGACCTTGTGGGCTTTGTGGGTCTTGGCCTTTTGGGTGGTCTGGGCGGCGGGCTTATCAGGGACGTCATGATGCAAGAAGGTGGCGTCTACATGCTCAACTCGCCCTACGCCATTCCGGCTGCCGTTTTTACCGCTGTCTTGCTGTTTATGTTCCCTGAGCCTCTTGACAGATTCCCTCGCATGCTTGAGTGGACCGACATTATCTCCGTTGGCCTCTTTGCTGTCGTTGGTGCCGATAAAGCCCTGGTATATCACCTGCTTCCTTTCTCGGTCATTCTGATGGGAAGCATTACGGGCGTTGGTGGCGGTATGCTTCGCGATGTATTTCTTGGCGATATACCTCGTATTTTCCAACGAAGCAATCTCTACGCGTTTTGCGCAGTTGCTGGCGCCACCTCATATTGGGCACTTGTTTCCTACGCTGGAGTCACCAAAATCTGGGCAGCCGTTGTCTGCGTTGCAGTTACCGTTTGCCTGAGGCGTTGGTCGCTCAAGTACAACGTGCTTTCTCCGGCCGATGTTGACCTTACGCCGCACGTAATGCGCAGTGTTAACAAGCTTCGTCAAAAAGCTCAGAAGCCGGGTAAGCAACCTGAGCAGAACACCCCATCAAAGTAGCATCCAGCCACAATCGGGCGGTTTTGGGCGGTTTTGGGCGGTTTTACATCGCCTTCACATACTGTTTACCAGCACTTTATTTAAAATTTGCCTAAAACAAAAACTGGCGAGAAACCCTTGCAGCTGCAAGTTCTTCTCGCCAGATTGGTTATCTGTAAACGACGCTGTTACTTCTTGACCATGCCGTTGCGGACTGCCCACTTACGGCGCTCAGTCTCGGAAAGAATGCGCTTACGCATGCGGATGTTTTGTGGTGTAATCTCAACAAGCTCGTCGTCCATGATGTACTCCAGAGCCTCTTCCAGCGTAAACAGGCGTGGAGGAGTCAGCTGAACTGAAATATCTGCAGTTGAAGACCTCTGGTTGCCCAAAGACTTGGTGCGTGCAATGTTAACAACCATGTCGCCTGGTCTTGAACGCTCGCCAACCAGCATGCCCTCGTAGCACTCAACGCCTGGAGAAACAAAGAGCTGGCCGCGTTCCTGAAGGGTACCAAGTGCGTAGGCAACAGCCTTCTCGGTGGACATGGAAATCATGGCGCCGTTCTGGCGGCTACCAATATCACCTGCGAAAGGACCGTACTCAAGGAAAGTGTGGTAGAAGACAGCGTCACCGTGAGTAACGTTCATGACGCGCGTCTTGAGGCCCATGATGCCGCGGGTTGGAATCTTGAACTCAAGGTGCGTCTGAGTCTCACCGGTATCCATGATGGACATGGTGCCGCCAACG
>JAHACE010000213.1 GCA_018376005.1 Atopobium sp.
TCCATCTGCTCGCGCTGAGTTAAAGGTAATCTTGGACCATTTTGGCGCGTATAAAAAGGACTTTGTTATGTCGGGACTCTGCGTGTTTGCAGAGTCCCTACTCGAATTAGTGATTCCTGTACTCATGGCCCAAATTGTTGACCAGGGTATTTTGCAAGGCAATCTTCAGACTGTTTTTGTAAACGGCACCGTTATGGTTGTCTTTGCTCTTCTCGCCATGTTTGCTGGTATTGGCTATGCACGCTACTCAGCAAAAGCAGCTATGGGACTGGGCGCTCAACTCAGACAAGATGAGTATCGCCGTATGGAAGAGTTTGCTTTTGCAAATCTTGATAAATACGATTCATCCTCTCTGGTCACACGACTGACGTCAGACGTTACTATCATTCAGAACGCCTTTGCAATGGGTACGCGCCCGTTTATGCGTGGACCAATTATGCTGGTCATGGGCTTGGTTATGGCGTTTATTATGAGCCCAGAGCTGGCGGTAGTGTATTTTGCTGTACTGCCTTTCTTGGCCATTGCACTCTTCTTTATTGTGAAGCGCGTTGGCCCTTTGTACCGTGTTATGCAAGGCGCAATGGATAAGCTTAACGAGGCACTGCAGGAAGACTTTGCCGCAGTGCGTGCAATTAAGGCATATGTCCGAGAAGGATATGTCTCTGAGCGCTTTGAAAAAGTTAATACCCAGTATGCACAGACTGCTACAAAGACCTTTGGAACATCCGTCTTAAACCTGCCTATTTTCCAGGCTTCAATGTACGTCACTAATGTGGCTATTCTTTGGTTTGGTGGCCAGATGATTATGGCTGGCAGACTGGGTGTTGGTGAGCTTACGGGCTTCATGAGCTACGTGCTGCTTATCATGAACTCTCTTATGATGATTTCTGGCGTGTTCTTGCTTACTGCTCGAGCTATTACCAGTGTGCGTCGAATCGGAGAAATTCTTTCCGAGGAGCCCGCTATTGAGTCTCCAGAGCACGGTTTGACTGACGTTAAGAATGGCGCGGTCCGTTTTGAAAACGTATCTTTCAAGTACAGCCAGAGCGCTGAAGAGGACGTTCTCGAAGACATTAATCTCTCGTTTGCGCCAGGCTCTACCGTTGGTATTCTCGGCGGCACCGGCTCCGGAAAAACCACTCTTATCCAGCTGATTGCACGCTTGTACGATGCTACTGAAGGCACCGTATTTGTTGGCGAGAATGACGTCCGCTCCTACAATCTTGTTTCACTTCGTGACGCAGTATCTGTTGTCCTTCAGAAAAATGTGCTGTTCAGCGGTACCGTCCGCGACAACCTGCTCTGGGGAGATCCCAACGCTACTGACGAGGAACTGCTTCACGCATGTTCTATTGCATGCGTTGATGAGTTTCTTGACAGGATTGGCGGCTTGGACGGAGACCTTGGTCAGGGTGGCGTCAATGTTTCTGGTGGCCAGAAGCAGCGCCTTTGTATTGCGCGTGCGCTTTTGAAGAAGCCAAAAATCATCATTTTTGATGACTCTACCAGTGCAGTTGATACCGCAACTGACGCAAAGATTCGTGCAGGGCTTGCCGAACTTGCTGACATGACAAAAATCATCATTGCCCAGCGTGTGAACTCAGTTATGGACTCAGATCAGATTGTCGTTCTTGATAACGGTAGGGTTCATATGACTGGCAC
>JAHACE010000214.1 GCA_018376005.1 Atopobium sp.
TCTCCAGATTTCTTACGAAGACCTGGTAGAGTACCTGCACAGTAATCACTCTGTGTACATGCAAGTCGGACACCAGGTTTATTACCTCACTGATGTCAATTTTGAGGCATGGAGAGCTCAAGACACCAGCATCAGAAACTCAAAAAACCACTTTGTAGATTGTTCTGAACTAGTTCCTACGGTAGACGAATTTCTCGCTCTTCCATTTATTAATGGAAAAACAATTAAAGACGTTTTTGCGCATGCAACGTTCTATGCATCCATGAAGAACGAAAAATCTGAGTAATTCAAAATAATCAGCTTTTTGTTGACTATCTCTCAGCTAAAACTTAAAGGATCTGTTAACGCAGATCCTTTTTTATTACCTGGTAGATTGTTTTATTTATTTGCATTTCTCATAAAAACGCCGATGCAGCGCACCGGCGTTTTACGTTTAATTTGAGAGAACCTGTCTACTCAACAGGCTTCTGAACCTCAAGAACCTCGGCAATCTCAACCTCAGCAGAAACAGTACCAGCAAGCTCTGGAATAAGATTGTTGTATTTATTCGCAGAAGCCAGGTCGGAAGAAGCAGTCTTTGCATAACGTTTGACTGCCGCAGCAGCACGGTTAACGGCACTCAGGGTACCCGCACCGCCAACACATCCACCTGGGCAGGCCATACCCTCAAGAAGATAACCTGGATATTTACCCTTAACAGCATCCTTAAGCATAGCTCGGCACTCAGCAAGGCCGTCAACAGCCATGATAGGAACTTCTTTATCAGGGTACTTCTGGTGGATGACGTTAACTACAGCACCTGCTACGCCACCGGCCACTGCAAAGGCGCGACCGTCATGGGAGGCGTTTTCAAAGTCGGAGTTGTCGTCATCAAGCTTGGTGTAGTCAATACCCTTAGACTCCATCATGCCTGCAAGCTCCTCAAAGGTCAGAACAAAGTCAACCTCTGACTTAACAGAACGACGCAGTGCCTCAAGTTTCTTAGCAGTGCATGGTCCAATAAAGACAATCTTGGACTCTGGGTTTTGTTTTCTTACCAGACGAGCAGTCAGAACCATTGGCGTGAGTGCCATAGAGATAGCATCAGCATGCTCTGGATGCTCTTTTTTAGCCATAGCAGACCAAGAGGGACAGCAGCTTGTTCCCATAAAGGGAAGCTTCTCTGGGACTTCTTTGACAAAGTCTTCTGCTTCCTGAACGGTACAAAGGTCGGCGCCTGTTGCCACCTCTTCTACCTCGGCGAATCCCATCTCCTTGAAGGCTTCACGAAGACGGCCAACGCTACCCTTGCCAAACTGGCCAACAAATGAAGGAGCCACAATTGGAACAACGGTATAGCCCTCATTGATAGCCTGAATCACCTGGAAAATCTGGCTCTTATCGGCAATAGCACCAAAGGGGCAATTGACCAGGCACTGACCACAAGAAACGCACTTCTCGTAATCAATGTCTGCGCGACCATGCTCGTCAGAGCCAATAGCGTCCATACCACAAGCAGCAGCACATGGACGTACATGATGATGAATTGCCTGATACGGACAAACCTTGAAGCACATGCCGCACTGAATGCACTTCTCCTGATCAATATATGCCTTTTTGTCCACGAAGCTAATTGCCTCTTTAGGACAAATCTCTCGACAAGGGTGTGCAAGACAG
>JAHACE010000215.1 GCA_018376005.1 Atopobium sp.
GAACTCGTAACGTCCGCCCTGGTAGTGATCGTGCGAGAGGATCGATCCACCCACAATAGGCAGGTCGGCATTAGAGCCAATAAAGTAGTGGGGGAATCTGTCCACAAAGTCAAAAAGATTGACGAGCGCCTCGTGATCAATGTGCATTGGAATGTGATCCGAGTTCATGGCAATGCAATGCTCGTTAAAGTACGCGTATGGACTGTACTGGAATCCCCAACGATGCTGATTGAGCTCAATGGGGATGATGCGAAGATTCTGCCTGGCGGGATGAGCACCCGCGCCAGACGAAGCACCGCGTCCCGAGTAGCCCTCGTTGTCCAGGCAGAGCTGGCATGCGGGGTACTTCTCGCCAGAAGTGTTTTGAGCTGTTTTAGCGGCGGCAATCTCACGAGGATCTTTTTCTGGCTTGGAGAGATTGATAGTAATCTCCATATTTCCCCAGGTAGTTGGCGTAGTCCAGGTGATGTTTCTAGCAATGGCACTTCTTCTGACATAGCCGGCATCGCAGCAGAGCGTGTAGAACCAGTCAGTTGCAGCGCGAGGCCCCTCAGAAGCGTACAACTCGTTAAAATGGCGCGCCACCTCGGAAGGCTTTGGCAGCAGAAGGCCCATAACACGCATGGCAAAAGAGTCCTCGCCGCTCTGGGTGTTCTCGGCCAGACCATGAGCAACAGCTAAGCGAGCAAGCTCGGCAAGTGTCTGGTCAAGATCAAACGACTCCAGGTCAATCTTCTCCCAAGGCTTAACGGGAGCGGGCCCCTCGTACGAAAGCATGTCCAACAGCGCGTTATAGCACCAGGTCAGATCCTCAGTTTGAATAAGTCCGTGCTCGCATGCATACGCGACAAGCTGCTGAATGCAAAGCGCGCTTTCATTGTCTGCTACAGCCATTGTGCACAAGCTCCCTGGTCAGAGATGGCGTAGTGGCGGCAGGCGCCTTCGCCAAACCACTGGTTCATCTGTGCAATGAAGGTCTCGACTAGGGCGAGAGGAACAAAGCACTGGATAGAGCCACCAAAACCGCCACCGTGAATGCGAACGGCACCAGAACCTTTCAAGATACTCTCGGCCAAACCGAGGGCAAGCATAGCTGGCTGATACGAGCCAGAAGTAGAAACGTTCTGCAGGTACATGCCGGAGCTTGCGCCAGAAGCGTTGGTGAGCGCAATAAAGGACTCAATATCGGAATTTTGAAGGTCTGCCCATCTCTTGTCTACCAGGTCATTCTCGTACCAGTAGTGGATAGCACGGAGAAGGGCGCGGTCTCCAAGATCTTCTCGCAGCTCATTAACGCGAGCCTGGAAGTCTTCAACCGGAACTTCAGAGAGGCGAGCCTTGCCAAAGGCTGCTGCAACTTTTTGCATCTCAACAGGGACCGCCGCGTATTCATCTGTGAAGGCAACGTGGTCGCAGCCAACATCAACAAGGCAGAGAGCGTAGCCATAATCCTCAAAGTTAAGGTCCAGCTTTTCTGCCTTGGGCTCTGCAGAATCCTCAAAGTTCATGAAGGCAAGACCGCCAAGGCAAACAGCAAGTTGATCCATAAGGCCGCAAGGCTTGCCAAAGTAAACGTTTTCTGTGTTCTGGCTCATCTGAGCAAGCTTAACCGCAGAAATCTCGGAGCCGCCTTCCCAGAGTGCTTCCATTGCGCGAGGTTTGCAGCCATGCCGCGAACAATGGCCTTAGTGGTAAGGAACTCATCCTCTGAGGGTTCCAGATTTGTGAAATTGACCTCAAAAGGATCGTATCCAACGCTGGCAACACGAATAACGCCCAGGTTATTAGGTGCACAAATAGCGTCAATAGCAACATCTAGAGCGCCGGCAATAACATGACCACCCTCGTGATCAGTGTGATTACCAGCAATCTCGGAGCGACCAGGCGCATGTACTGCAAGATAGCGGTCAGCTTTTCCGAACATTTGCTCAAAGTGCTCTTTTGCGCGATTGAGCTGAGCTGTGGTTTTCTCGTCAAACGTGTGAGCCATGGTGTTCCTTTCCCTTTAGTGCTGTGAAGCCAGGTATCTTAAAAGAATCGATAAACAATCTGTGAGCTGTATGGCTGCTCAGGCGTGCATGTGGGCTGAGGCCACTCTGCATGGTGAGCACAATCTGGATAAAACTCGCTCTCAAATGCAAAACCAGCCTGAGGCTTGTAAATAGCGCCGTCTTTTGCACGTGCCTCATCAAGCCAGTT
>JAHACE010000216.1 GCA_018376005.1 Atopobium sp.
GCGCGAGTTTGAGCTTTTGCAGCAGCACTGCGGTCTAGACAAAAATACCGCACGTGAGCTTGCTGAAAATGCTGCACGTGCGGTATTTAGTGATTCTAGCGAGAAAGACCGTCTACTTACCCACCTTAGGCAATAGTAGCCTCATATCCTGCCTGAACAACAGCATCAACCAATGCGCTATCAGCGACATCAGAAGATAGCTCAACTACAGCGCTCTTCTCGTCAAGTGAAACGATTGCCTTAGAGACACCCTCGACAGCCTCAAGAGCCTGTGTGACGTGTGCAACACAGTGCTGGCAAGTCATGCCCTCTACGTTTAGTTTCTTCTCCATATAAGATTCCTCCTTCTGTGACGCGGATGCGTCGTTTATGGACTTAGTTTGAACGTCAATGACTGGTTTTGTGTCATGAGCGTCTTGGCGAGTTGCTGAGCTGGTATTCTTTGGCTTCCAGGTACGCAGGCGCAGTGCATTGCATACAACAAAGACTGACGAGAAGCCCATGGCGGCTGCACCAATCATAGGGTTCAGCGAAATCTCCTTGATGTTGGTCATAGTGGCACGAGAAAGCTCAATTGAAGTTGCAACATCAGCTGGATCAGACTTCATCAAGACAATGTCAGCAGACTCAATAGCAACATCGGTACCTGCACCAATTGCAATTCCCACGTTTGCTCGCGCGAGTGCTGGAGCATCGTTGATGCCATCGCCTACCATGACAACGTTTTCTCCAGCGTCCTGGAACTGCCTAATGTAAGACTCTTTTTGGCTTGGCAAGACATCAGAGATAACCTGGTCAACGCCAAGCTCCTTACCTATGACGTTTGCCGTTGTTGCCTGATCTCCGGTAAGCATGACAGACTTAACACCCATAGCACGAAGACGAGCAATGGTAGACGCACTGGTCTGCTTAACCTTGTCGGCTACAGCAATGACACCAAGAAGCTTACCCTCAAGCGCAAAGTACAGCGGTGTTTTTGCCTGTTCAGCTAGCTGCTGAGCCTGGGAAGTCAGCTCTTGTGTGCTGATACCCTCCTGCTCCATAAGACGAGCGTTTCCTGCCACAAGGCGTTTCTCGCCAACCGTTGCTATAAGGCCACCACCAGCAACCTGTGAGAACTCCTGTACATCAAGAGAGCTGCCTGCAGACTCTCCAAGCTTCTCTTGAGCGTATGTAACAATTGCCTGCGCAAGTGGATGTTCACTCTTTTGCTCAAGCGCATATGCGTACTCAAGCAGCTGATCCTCGGAGGTACTATCTGCACAAAGAACATCAGTTACGCTTGGCTTGCCCTCAGTGAGCGTTCCCGTCTTATCAAGAACAACCACGGTTGCTCGGACCGCACCCTCAAGCGCCTCGGCGGACTTGACCAAAATGCCATTTGAAGCACCTAGGCCGGTGCCTACCATGATGGCGGTAGGTGTTGCCAGACCAAGTGCACAAGGACAGGAAATAACCAGAACAGCAACAGCGTGCGAGAGAGCAACCGCAAAGTCACCAGGAGCTACAAAGACAAACCATGCCGCAAACGTTACCAATGCGATTCCAATGACAACGGGGACAAAAACGCCAGCAATGCTGTCAGCAAGACGCTCGATAGGTGCTTTGGAGCTTGTTGCCTCGTCAACTAGGCGGATGATGCCTGCAAGGGTAGTATCATCGCCAACAGCGGTGGCACGCATCTTAAACCAGCCGCCGGTAGATACCGTTGCGCCTGTTACGGAATCGCCAACGGTCTTACTTACAGGAACGGGCTCTCCAGTAATCGCGGACTCATCAACAGATCCTTCTCCTTCGATGAGCTGGCCATCAACAGGAATCGACTGTCCAGCCCTTACCACAAGCACGTCCCCCACCACAACGGTCTCTGCAGGAACTTCCTGCTCAACACCGTCTTTGACGAGAATAGCCGTCTTTGGAGCAAGGTTCATAAGTGCGTTAATTGCACCTGTGGTATGACCTTTTGCGCGAGCCTCAAAGAACTTACCCAAGGTAATCAGAGCAAGAATCAAACCTGCGTGAGCGAGTCCATATTAGGAGCGCCATGCAGCAATGAGCGGAATCCACCAACAAAATAGTGGCGACAAATAAACAGAATAGGAATGCAAAGCAAGAGTTCGGTAAGAGCCAAGTTCATCATGCCATTCATACCAGAAACAGCAGGCGGAACAGGTGCTCCCATCATCTCACCCATGGCAAGATAGAACAGTGGAATGGCAAACGCCATTGAGGAGATAAGTTCAATCCTCTTTTGCTTTACCGCCTTTTCTGAAGCGTCGGTAGCATCTGCCTTAAGAGCTGCAGCAGAATCTTTTTTGTCACTACGAGGTGTTGCCTCATAGCCTGCTTTGCTTACTGCGTCAGAAATCTGCTTGAGGGTGTCTGGATTACCGTCGTAATCAACTTCCATAGAATTCTTAAGCAGATTAACGCGAGCCTCAGAGACACCAGAAACAGAGTTTGCCGCCTTCTCTACGTGCGCAGAACAACTTGCACACGTCATTCCTTGTACATCAAAAATTTTCTGATCCATAACGCCACCTTACATAAAACGCTTAAAGAGGTCCATGACCTCATCAATAACTTCTGTATCACCCGACTGGATGCGGTCAACCACGCAAGACTCCAGGTGATCCTGCATTACTTCTCTTGAGATGGCCTTAACCGCAGACTCAACTGCTGCAAGCTGAATAAGGACGTCTCCGCAATAACGATCCTCATCGATCATTGTTTTAATGCCATTTAACTGGCCGATTGCACGGTTAATACGGCGAGAAACTCCACTTTTAAGCTCGCTTGAGCGAGGAGTAGCCTTGTGATCACAATGACAACAAGTTTCCTGTGGTTGGCTGTCTTTCTGAGCCATCTGTCCTCCTTTGCATACCCTAAGGGGGTATTAGTTTCTGTAAACAGTATACCCCCATAAGGTATTTTTATGCAACAAAAAAACAGCAACCGAAGCCGCTGTTTTTTATCTACCTATAAAAGAGAAACTCAGCACTCAAAAATACGTGCTACTCATCATCCTCTTGATCTTCTACACTTCCCTCAACAAGACCTAAAGTACTCTGTGCATCTTCAAGGCTCTCTAATGCAGTAACACCTCTGAGCTTGCGGTTCATAGCTTTTGTTCTAGTAGTAAGAATCTTATCAATGGTGGTTTCTGCAGTTCTAATCTGTTTCTGAGCCTTCTCAAGCTGCGCCTGATACGTCTCAAACTCTGTCTTAACCGCAGAGAGTACCTTTTGAATTTCGTCGGCATGCTTCTGAATAGCAACAGATTGGAATCCCATTTGAAGACTGTTAAGAAGCGCAGCCATAGTGGAAGGTCCACACACATTAACGCGATACTCTCTCTGTAGCTGCTCAAGCAAACCCGTCTGACTGACTACCTCTGCATAAAGTCCCTCAAAAGGAAGGAACAAAATAGCAAAGTT
>JAHACE010000217.1 GCA_018376005.1 Atopobium sp.
TATGGGTGTTCCATCAGGCGATAAGCGCGACTTTGACTTTGCTAAGAAGTATGACCTGCCTATTGTTCCTATCATTTGCGAAGAGGGAACTGATATCTACGAGGAGCTCAAGGGAGTTTCCGAGTACAAGGTAACCTCTGTTGACTGGGACGGACCAATGGATACCGTTGGTATTCTCGTCCAGTCTGGTCCTTTCACCGGACTTCGCGGTGGTAAGCATTCCGAGGCGGAGGAGGCCGTTGTTGCCTATCTGACTGAGCACAACGTTGGACGTAGAACTGTTCAGTTCCGCCTTCGTGACTGGCTCATCTCAAGGCAGCGTTATTGGGGCAATCCAATTCCAATGATTCATTGCGATTGCTGCGGTGACGTCCCTGTTCCTTATGACCAGCTCCCTGTTACGCTTCCAGATAATCTTGATTTGGCGGCAGGTGATACTCTTGCTGAGTGCAAGGAGTTTGTAGAGACTACCTGTCCAAAGTGCGGTAAGCCCGCCAAGCGTATCACTGATACCATGGATACTTTTACCTGTTCTAGCTGGTATTATCTGCGCTACTGCGATCCACACAACACTGAGCTTCCTTTCTCTAAGGAGTCAGTGGACCGCTGGATGCCGGTAGATAACTACATTGGTGGCATTGAGCACGCAATTCTGCACCTTTTGTATTCTCGATTCTTTACTAAGGTCCTTCGTGACCTGGGCATGATTGCTATTGACGAGCCATTTAAGAACCTGATGACCCAGGGCATGGTCAAGGATGAGCACGGCGACACCATGTCAAAGTCAAAGGGTAACGTTGTACCTCCAAGCTCTGTCATTGAGCCTTACGGTGCAGATACGATGCGTCTTGCCATTCTCTTTGTTGCTCCACCAGAGAAGGATTTTGACTGGGACGAGAAGGTCGTTGCAGGTGCAAACCGCTTTATCAAGCGTGCGTGGCGTGTGGTTTGGGAGCTTTCTCGCACCGCTGATGCTTCTGCCGTACTCGACCACACAGCTTTGGATGCAAAGTCGCTTGAGCTCAACCGCGTCCTCAACGCTATGGGAATCCGCTGTACCACCGAGTTTGACAAGGGCCAGTTCAACACTGCTATTTCTGCAGTTATGGAGCTGGTTAATGCAGCAAGCGCCTACATCAACGAGGTTCCTGCAGAGTCTAGAGATGCTGCACTTTGCTACAAGGTTGCAAATGATGTTGTTGCCATGCTGGCTCCAATTATTCCTCACTGGGCTGAGGAGCTCAGCCACGAGGCTCTGGGTAAAGACACGCCTGTCTATCACCAGCCTTGGCCAGAGTTTGACCCAGAGCAGGCAAAGAGCAATACCGTTGAAATTGCTGTTCAGCTTAAGGGTAAGGTCCGCGCTCGCATTGAGGTTGCTGCCGATGCTTCTGAGGAAGAGCTCACTGCAGCTGCAACTGAAGCAATTGCCGATCAGCTTGAGGGTAAAGAGATTAGAAAAGTCATTGTTGTTAAGGGACGACTTGTGAATATCGTTGCCTAACAGCAAAAACACTTGACGAGAAGCCCTTTATCTCGTAATATATCTCTAAACGTAGTTGTTATTAGTTGGAAGTGGGGTTGAGTTTTGACCCCGCTTCCTTTCTGTATGTAGATGAGGAGGTCAAATGCAAAACGAAGG
>JAHACE010000218.1 GCA_018376005.1 Atopobium sp.
GCAAGCCAGCACATTTTCTTAGTTGCCGAGAATCCAGAGGATGTCCTCACTCTGGTCAAGGGCGGTGTTCCAATCAAAAAGGTGAACATCGGCAATATGCACATGGCTGAGGGAAAGCGACAGGTCGCCACAAGTGTGGCGGTAGACGATAAGGACGTCGCTGCCTTCCGTGAGCTTCAGGAATTGGGGGTGACTCTAGAGATTAGGCGTGTTCCTACGACCCCGGTCGAGGATATCTCAAAGCTATTCGAGTAAGTTTGCGCGCAACTTCCTGGTAGAGATTACAAAAAGTTGCAATGGTTCAACGTTTCTAGCAGGTTGGCAAAGGTATTCGGATAGTCTGCCGATCATCGTCATCGGTAGTTATGGTGTGTTTGAAAGGAGGAGTTAAGATGGATGTTAGCCCTATTCAGGTGTTATTAATTTTCATCGTTGCGTTTATCGCTGGCATCGATCAGTTTAGTTTCCTCGAGTCTCTTTACCAGCCAATCGTAACTGGTTTTTTGGTTGGTTTGATTCTTGGTGACGTTCAGACTGGTCTCATTGTTGGTGGTACTTATCAGCTTATGACCATCGGCAACATGCCTGTTGGTGGTGCTCAGCCACCTAACGCTGTTATCGGCGGCATTATGTCTGCAGTCTTTGCAATTACTACTAAGCTTGAGCCAATGGCCGCTGTAGCTGCAGCAATTCCATTCTCTCTGCTTGGTCAGTATGCAGTAACCATCATCTTTACCATTATGTCCCCTGTAATGGCAACCGCTGATGCATACGCCGAGAAGGCCGATCCTAAGGGAATTGCTCGTATCAACTATGGTGCAATGGCTGCTCTTGGTCTCTTCTTTGGTGTCATTGTTACCCTGTTCTTCCTGGGTGGTGCTGCATTTGGCACTCAGATCACCACTGCAATTCCAAAGTGGCTCATGAATGCACTGTCCGTCGCTGGTGGCATGATGCGCTTCGTCGGCTTTGCAATCCTGCTGAAGGTTATGGTTTCTCGCGAGCTTTGGGGCTTCTTCCTCATGGGCTTTGCAGCTGCAATCGTATTTATCAGCATTCCTGAGCTCTCTGGTCCAGCACTTCTGCTTCTTGCTCTCATCGGCTTTGGTATCGCATTCTGGGATTACCAGCTCCAGACCAAGATGAAGAATGCTGCTCCTGCTGTTGTTGCTGGAGGTGACTTCGAAGATGGCATTTAATATTCCTGATACCTATCAGAACACCACTCCTGCTGAGCCACTTGATCAGAAGACGCTCAACAAGATGGTATGGCGCTCCCTGTTCCTGCAGGCTTCCTTCAACTACGAGAGAATGCAGGCAGCTGGTTGGCTCTACGGTATCCTCCCTGGTCTTGAGAAGATTCACGGTGACAACAAGGATGACCTTGCTGCTTCCATGAGTCACAACCTTGAGTTCTACAATACCCACCCATTCTTGGTCACTTTTGTTATGGGTATTGTTCTCTCCCTTGAGCAGAACAAGCTGGATATTCCAACCATTCGTGCAGTCCGCGTTTCTGCAATGGGTCCTCTGGGCGGCATTGGTGACGCACTGTTCTGGTTCACCCTTGTTCCAATTACTGCTGGTATTACCTCTAACATGGCAATTTCCGGCAATGTCTTTGCACCATTCTTGTTCCT
>JAHACE010000219.1 GCA_018376005.1 Atopobium sp.
GAACTCTGGATTTGGATAGGAGCATGTGGGGAAGTTTCCGTCTGGCTCTGCCTGCTCTGGAACAACGTCAACGTCATTGACGCCAATCTCCTTGAGGATGCGCGTGACGCACTCCATACCCGTGCCGTTAAGCGGCGTGTACACAACCTTGTAGCCGTCGGCAGCCTTAAATCCTGGAATAGAAACGCGCTTGATAGCCTCAATAAAGTTGTCCAGGACCTCTTCTGGAGTCCAAACAATCAGACCCTTCTCCAGGCCTTCTTCAAAGTCCATAGGCTTGACGTCAAAGGGGTTAACACGCGCGATATTTGCGGAAATCTCAGCCGCTGCCTCATCCGTAATCTGGCCGCCGTTATCGTTATATACCTTGTAGCCGTTGTAAGGCGCAGGGTTGTGACTTGCAGTAAGCACGATACCTGCGGAAGTCTTGAGGTAGCGGACGGCAAACGAGAGCGTTGGAACAGGCTCAATACGTGGGTAGACATATACACGGATTCCATTAGCTGCCAAAACACCAGCTGCAACCTTCTGGAAATCCTCACCCTTAAGGCGAGAATCCCTTGCAAGAGCCACGGTAGGATTTTGATAGTGAGCATTGAGGTAATCCGCAAGACCCTGGGTTGCCTGGGCGACAACGTAGACGTTCATGCGGTTGGTGCCAACGCCAATGGTGCCGCGAAGACCAGCAGTACCAAAAGCAAGTGAACGATAAAATGCATCGTAGAGCTTATCTTCTGCTTCTGGCTTTGCAAGCTCTCCGAGCTCTTTTACCAGGTCTTCTTCGGTGACGTTTGCACGCCAGGACTCAAATGTTTCCATAACTTTTGCATCCATAAGGACTCCCAAACCTCAAACAACTCTCTATTTCTTAGTAAAAGATACTATGCGTATTTTAAGCGAAAAATAACAGATGATTTGGGACATTATGTATGAACTTCCGCTCTTCGGTGAGTGGAGGTTGGTGCGGGCTGCAGACGCGCTGCTCACAGCCACGCACGACCGAGGGACGACTCAAGGGAACGCGCGCGGCCGAGCACCCACGGGTTCTTGATGTATTTTCTTTTCCCCAGCCATTTGGCGAGAAAAACATGGGAAAATGTTACGTCAGTATGTATTCAATTCCTACGGGCGAAAGGTGTCCCGATGTCTCAAGAACTTGAGTTCTTTGCAACGTGTCCAAAAGGCTTTGAGAAGCTTCTTGCACAGGAGCTAGAAGGCCTGCGTATCAAAAAGGTGCGCCCTCTTGGCGGACAGGTTGCGTTTTACGGCTCACTTGCCGATGCTTACCGCGTCTGTTTATGGTCTCGTCTCACGTCTCGCGTCATTTTGGTACTTGATCGCGTTGGCGCTGCAACTTCAGACGCTCTCTACGAAGACCTCTCCCACATTGCTTGGGAAGACCATATTGGTCCGCATGCCACCATTGCAGTCAGCGCTCACGGCACAAATGACCAGCTCAGAAACACCAATTTCATTGCTGTCAGAACAAAAGACGCTATTGTAGACCGACTTGCAGCAAAGCGCGGAAGCCGTCCTATGGTCAACACGCTTGCACCTGACGTAACTATTGTCGTGCGCGTATCACGCAACCGTGCCACGGTTGGCATTGACCTTGCTGGTGAGGC
>JAHACE010000220.1 GCA_018376005.1 Atopobium sp.
ATCATCGCGGGGAATGGTCCTCCACCAAGAACCATCCAGTCGCCTACCAGGAGCACCCATCCGGTACCAATGATCGCACCAAATCCGATGGTAAAGAAGTTGAATAGACTCAACGACTTTTGCATCTCAGGTGCCTCGGCATTTTCTGCCATGTCCCACTCCTTCCCGTAATTACTCGGACGAAGAACTTGATGAGACTATGTTTGCACCCGAGACGATTTGAAAAAAGGAGTAGCGCCCTCTGAGCGTCAGATAAACCCGTAAGCGTGAAAGCTACAACCGCGAGCGGTAGTTAAATCTTTTTACATCTTTACCAAAATCTAATAACAGTTATGCAATTTTCAAATAGTTAACGTACACAACTATGTATCAATCTTTAACCCAAATACTTTAAAAACTCTTCTGTAGTGCGCGACATCTCGCCTTTTACACGATGTGTAATAAAGACATTACGATGTACGGGAGTTTCTAGATGATGTACATCAATATCAAAATTTGTACCTTTTGTTGCCTCAAGTGGCAACAAACTTACACCAAGACCTGACTCTACCATGGACATAATGGTGAACGAATCCGATGACGCAAACGTCATGCGTGCATTTTTGAGCTGTTTCTGAAGCAGGGGCGCTGTCTCAATATCAACAATAAAGGGCTCTTCAATAAGACGCTTAACAGGAATTGTCTCAAGGTCTTTCTCGTAATGTCCCTTTTGAGAAACAACAATAACCTCATCGTGATCAAATAAAGTTGAAGTAAATCCCTGCTCAGTTGCGCGGGTCATAGTAAAACTAATATCCACTTTACCCTTGCTAATAAGACGCAGGGCTTCGCCGTAGGTGCATTCGATAACTTCAACTTTGATGTTTGGATGGTCAGTCATGTACTTCTTCAGATGACCAGGCAGTGTTCGTGAAAGAAAGCTCGAAGGCGCCGCAATAACAAGGTTTCCCATCTCAATGGCGCTGACGCGATTAACTTGATTGCTCAACTTGCTGTATGCCTGGCACACCTCTTCTGCAACAGGCAAAAGCGTCTTTCCCTCAGGAGTCAGACTTACATAGCCACCATGTCTGTTAAACAAGCGGACATCCCACTCTTTTTCTAGACTTGCCACCATGCGACTAATAGACGACTGAGTGCATCCCAGCTCTTCTGCCGCCACCGTAAAGCTACTGTGATATGCCGCGGAAGTAAAAGCCTGGAATTTGTGCAGGTTGGTCTCCATACTTGGCCCCTATTCAAGTACGTGGCCTAACAATTCACCCTTAAAAATATCATTCTACCTGCAAATTGGTAAATACCGTTTAACGCAAAAAGACCCCGTGAACGGTATTCACGAGGTCTTACCTTGCAATCTTTATGCAAAAAACTTTCTTAATTGATACTTCACTTTGACAATTGAAGTACCAGGTTGCTTAGTTGCTATGCCTTCAGATAGCGACCCATAGCAATAGCAGAGCCAAAGAGTCCCAGAAGCAAACCTAAGAGCAGCAAAAGGCCACTCATACCCAGCATGACCGTTGTTGGAATAGCAAAGGTCAAGAAGGTCATGCTTTCTGCCATAACCGGGAGAAGCATGTGGGCTCCAACAACCAAAACGACAATGGCGAGAAGAGC
>JAHACE010000221.1 GCA_018376005.1 Atopobium sp.
TGAGACAAGCCGAGAAAATCTCCGTTGACGCAGATAAAGCCCTTGCAGAAGACGCTTCAAGACACGATTTGCGAGAAGAGCTGTGCATCACCGTAGACCCCGCAGATGCTAAAGATTTTGATGACGCCGTTGGTGCGCGCAAGCTTGAAGACGGTGGCTTTGAGCTGTGGGTTCACATTGCAGACGTGGCCCACTACGTAAAATGGGATTCTCCCATTGACCTGGAAGCTCGCATGCGCACCTGCTCGGCATATTTAGTGGACCGCGTGTTGCCCATGTTGCCAGAAAAGCTCTGCAATGACGTGTGTTCTCTGCGACCAGCTGAAGATAGGCTGGCTATGTCGGTAAAGATGAAGCTGAGCAGCTCGGGCAAGATTCTTGGCGCAACGGCTATGAATTCCGTTATTCGCTCACGAGCAAGACTCAGTTACGACCAGGTAGATAGCTATCTTCAAGGAGACGCCGCGGCACTTGACTCCGTTGCGCCTAGAGAAGATGCTGGCGCAATCAAAGAAATGATTAACGTGCTCAATCAAATCCGAGCACTGAGAGAAGAAATTCGCGAGAAACGCGGCTCAGTAGACCTTGAGTCAGCATATCGAGTGCATGAGCAGCCTTCGCCAGAGTCACTCAAGCTTGCGGTCACTCCGCTTGTGGCGATGGGAGCGCTTGAGCCAGACGTTGCGTCTCGTATTGCCATTGGCGATCAGACTGCATTGCAAGAAGCGTTGGAGTCGGTTCATGGTACACGTTATGCTCGCGTGGTAAACGCGCAGCTGCTCAGGGCGCAAAAACGAGCAATCTATCTGCCAACTAATCAAGGGCACTTTGCCCTGGGAGCGGATGCGTATTGCCACTTTACCTCGCCAATCAGGCGCTATCCTGACGTGATAGTTCACCGCACGCTTAAGCGTTTACTTCGTGGTCAGACGGCATCTCGCGCAGAGTTGAGCGCGCTCCCAGATATCTGTAGCACCTGCTCTGAGCAGGAGCGTAAGGCAGATGCAGCGGCTCGTGCGACGCAAAAGATTAAGCTGGCCGAGTACTATCAGAACCGTCTGGGAGAAGAAACGTGGGGAACCATTGACGGCTGCGAGCGCTTTGGTCTGTTCATTACGCTGGATGGTACCTACGCCGACGGTCTTCTCGCCGTGAGGGACTTGGGCCACGAATGGTATGTGTATGACCAGGAGACGCTGGCGCTAATAGGGGAATCAACAGGTAAAACGTATCGAATTGGCGGACGTGTGCGCGTGAAGATTTCTGGCGTAAATGTGGCTCGTGGTCAGATTGATTTGGCACTTGTGGAATAATAAGCAGGTAGATTACGTGCGGGTTTAGACGCTGAAGAGTATGTGGACCGCAACTGCCAAACCACAGATGAGGTGCAGTATTTTGCATTCCCAACGCTGTTTGACCGTTTGGCGTATAGGCGCGTGGAGAACGATCCTCGCAAGCTTGAGGATGTTGCTGAGCCGTTTGATCGCCTGTACGGAGACCTTGCAATGGCTTACGTGCGCACCGGCGATTACGAAAACGCCATGACTGCACTGAAGACTGCGATTCGTTGGAATCCAATGAACTGCGGATTTAGGCTTGACCTGGCAGATCTGTTTAAGATTGCAGGCGATATTCGTGAGCACATGGCTCTGACGTTTGGCGTTTTTGAGCGCGCAAGTGAGGCAAGGCATCTGACCAGGGCGTTTTTGAACTTTGCAGCATGGTTTGAGGCTCAGGGTAGGCTTGAGCAGGCTGCAGCATGTCTGAGAGCTGCTCGTCGCTTTGAGGTTAAAGACAGCACTCTTGAGGCTGCGCTTGATCAGGCTGCAGGCACTCCTAAGGACCCTGATGGCCTTACCGACGAAGAAGCAAACGACCTGCTTGAGGCAGAGGGCCTGCCAACAGGCGCAAACGCCGAAATTGCGGTTTGCCTGCTGATGTGCGCGCAGGATTGCGCCGCCATGGGCGACAGAGCTACCGCAACCGAGATGACCATTCGCGCTCGCGATCTTGTGGGCGAGCAGGCAGCTCTTGCGCTTTTGCAGCTTGTTCGCGACGCCGCAATCTCCGAGGGCTTCACCGCAGGCGGCAATCCCGTATCTGGCGAGAAAACCGATGCAGCAGAAACTTCAGACGGGGAAGGCAAGTAAGCATGGCCGAGACCCAGGGAAAACAGCAGGGTAAGAAGTCGATTGCACGCAATCGCTCTGCTCGCCATGAGTACGAGATTGGCGAGACCTTTGAGTGTGGCCTGGTGCTTACTGGCACCGAGGTCAAAAGCCTGCGCGAGCGTGGCTGCCAGCTAACCGATACGTTTTGCCTCATTCGTGATGGCGAGGCGTGGATCCATGGCATGCACCTGCACCCATACACAAATGGCGGCGTGTGGAACGTTGACCCAGATAGAAAGCGCAAGCTGCTGCTTCACCGCAGGCAGATTGACTATCTTGACGGAAAGCTTCGCCAGAAAGGCTTGGCGCTGGTTCCGCTTGAGATCTACTTTGACGAGCATAACCGCGTCAAGCTGCTGATTGCGCTTTCGCAGGGCAAAAAGCTCTACGACAAACGCGCGTCTGCAGCCAAGCGTGATTCTGACCGCGAGATTCAGCGAGCTCTCAAGGAGCGCAGCCGCTAGGAGTGCGTCGCTGCCGCACACGAGCGTACCGTCGCAAGCGGCTGGTACTCGGAGCACGTCGAACTTCTCGTCAAAAAAATTTCGTGCGAATTTTATGAGAATCATTCCTATTTTCGGAATAATGTTTTAGAATCACTCAAGGTTTGTTACTATCTGTATGAGCACTTAACCGCGGATAAGGGCTAAGCGCTTGGAGAGAGGAATAAAAATGGCAGAGAAGACTTACAAGTTTGTTTGCACCGTTTGTGGCTACGAGGTTGAGGTTGACACTCCAGAGCTTCCTGAGGACTATGTTTGCCCAGTTTGCGGCGTTGGTCCTGAGATGTTCGAGCTCGTCGAGGAGTAAACTCCCCACAAATTAGTCGGATAGGTTATCCGCGCAAGATTGCATGTTGGTAACCTCTTTGATGATCACCCAAACAAAATCGTAAAAGCGATGTAGGATTTAACCTGCATCGCTTTTCGTATGCGCCTGCGTAATATGTGCCGTTGATGTACGCAATGTGGTTGGAGTAGTCTTGAAGCACGCATTACAAATGTCAGATTCGGTGGAAGTTGCAGCATTCTTGGCCTTCTCGGGCGGAGTGATGGACGCCTATTCCTACCTGGTACGCGGCGGCGTTTTTGCCAATGCTCAGACCGGAAACTTACTGCTTTTTGGCATTAATTTGACAAGCGGTTCGTTTGAAAAATGTCTCAAATACGCCCTTCCAATTTTGGCATTTGCCATAGGTATTGCGCTTTCATATGCTATACGAGCCATTGCGCGAGAAGAACATCTGCACTGGAGACAGCTGGCGGTTATCGTAGAGATTGCACTTCTAGGTGTAGTTTCTTTACTTCCAACCGATATGAACCTGCTGGCAAACAGCTTGACGTCACTTGCAAGAAATAGCCGCATATATGCATACGCACGAGCCTGTTCATATTGAGACCTCGCTGCTCTATTTTGGAACTATTTTCTGCTTTGTAGCTGGTGCGGTAGTGGGTAACTTGCTTATTCCGCTGATGGGCACTCATATGATTTGGCTCTCACCTGCGGCGCTTCTAGTGGTTATTCTGGTCATGTTTATTGATCGCGAGAAACAAGTTCTAGAAGCTCACGGTAAGTCCACAAAGTAAGTCGTTAAGTAACCACAAAGTAATCCGCAAAGTAAGCTGTAAAGTAACCCGCAAAGTAAGCCATTCCCAAAATAGTCATATCTTTTTTGAAAGAATGGCAGTTCATGGGGTATACTCTCTACACTTTGAATTGCAGGCGGCGTCATACGTGCACGCGCAATTCAGGAACATTGAAAACTGCATGGTGGCAGTTTCTCTCATTATTGGGGGTGACTGGATTCGACAAGGTGAGTTTGCGGTGGGCAGCAAGCCGT
>JAHACE010000222.1 GCA_018376005.1 Atopobium sp.
TTATGCAAGTGGTCAGGAGTTTGACGGCTGGTACTACACCGACGCTGCTGGTACCGAGCACCAGTTCACCGCTGATACCCAGGTCACCTCTGACATGACCGTCTATCCACACTGGAGAGCTAACACCTCTTGGCTCTACGTCAGGTACCACAACGGCAATGGTGTCTCTGTCATTGACCGCGTTGCTACCAATGCTAGCCGTACGGTAACGGTCCGTTCTGATGCTGAGGTCAACAACCTCGACAATAACTTCAATATTGCAGGCAAAACCTTCAAGCGCTGGACCACCCAGGCAAACGGTGCTGGTGACGAGGTTGCAGCCAACTCCAACCTGGCTGTTCCTGCAGGTACCGATACCGTTGATCTGTACGCAGACTGGGAGGAGCAGCACCTTACCGTGTCCTTCTCGGCAAATGGTGGTACCTTCTCTGCAAACAGCGTGTTTAAGCAGAATCCAAACGTCTTTGACATCACCACCGATGCAAACGGCGGAGAAGTTGCAACTATCAAGACTCACCCAACTGTTGCTGAGCAGACCAACATCAATGCGCTGCTTCAGAACCTCAGTGGCAACACCCTCAGCGCTACAACAGCTGGAATTGCAAGTCCTACCAGCTCTAACACCAATACTGCCTACACCGATATTGCAACTTTTGAGAATCACATTCTGGACAATACGGATGATCCAATGACTTTCTTTGGAATTGTTATTGGTCATAACTACCGCTACTGGTTCACTGATGCTGCAGGTAACTCTCCTGCAACCATCAACGGCGGTGCAACGCTTACTAACGATGTCACCTACTACCTCAAGTGGAAAGACGATCCTTCCATCCAGAGGGTAGAGCTTACCAGCGATCTTCCTGCAGATATGTGGAGCGATTCCCAGAGCAATACCACTCAGATTAAGGAAGTTTCTAACGATAAGAGCTTCAGTCTTACAGGCGCTATCGATGCAACTTCTGTCATCAATCAGATGAGCGCCTTTGAGAATGGCATTGCTGGTGGCCTTGACGACCTAACCAAGATCACGCTTTCTGGCACAACTTCTACCTTTACCGCCAAGCTCACGCTTCCTGCTGGCGTTGTTGTCCCAGCTAATCCAACTGTAACCACCTCTGGCCTCGGTGACCTCTTTGAGGTTTCTAACGTCTCCGTTAACGGCCAGGAAGTTACCGTTACCCTGAAGCTCAAGGGAACTTACACCAACTACAAGCAGCTTAAAGACGCTGTCGAGACAGTTGGTAAAGACGACGCAGCTACCGCAGAGATTGCAAGACCTCTTACCGTAACTGTTGATGGTCTTACCCTTGACCCAACTCAGGTTACCAATGGTCAGGAGCTTACTGCTACAGGTACTCTAACCGGCACCTTTGAGTCTTTTGCAAAGAACACCGTCACCAACGTCACCAAGAAGTTCGAGCTTTCTTGGAACGGCGTTCAGATTGCTGCTAACAAAGACCCTCGTGGCACCGGTATTCAGCAGACTCTGATTGTGAACAACCCAATTGAGATGAACCTTCCTGCAGATATGCTTGCTGACGAGAATACCGAGCATGACCAGGTCATCACTATGAAGGCAGGTTCTACCTTTAACCTCACTGGTTCCATT
>JAHACE010000223.1 GCA_018376005.1 Atopobium sp.
CACCAGAACGAGATAACAGGAGGCTTAGAGCCCGTCTGAGTAGCGTACTGAATCTTAAGGCGACGGCCTCGGTCAGAAACCGTGTGTCCGCCTTCTCTAATCTGGGCGAGAAGCTCGTTGAGCTCGGAAGTCTTGAGTTGAAGTGCGCGGGATTCTGCAGCCGAAAGAGCAGCGGCAAGTACCTTATCAATAGCGCGACCGGTAAGTGCAGAAACGTTGATGGAAGCAATCCAAGGTGCAAAGGCCAGGCGCTTTGCTACAGAGACTGCTACCTCATCGCGCTTTGCCTCAGAGTCAATAAGATCCCACTTGTTAAGCAGGAGCACCAGCGCGCATCCACGCTCTACTGCCATGTTTGCAAGTTTCTGGTCCTGCTCGGTTACGCCAACAGAGGCGTCAACAACAAGAAGACAGACGTCTGCGCGGTCCATTGCCTGCAGGCCTCTGACCAGACTGTAATACTCAACATCTTCATGTACCTGGCTCTTTTTGCGAATACCGGCGGTATCAACAAGACGAATGGGAGTTCCCTTCCATTCAATCATGGTGTCAATAGCGTCACGCGTAGTACCAGCAACATCAGAAACAATAGAGCGTTTCTTGTTAGCCAAAGCATTAACAATGTCGTCCAGCAAATCACCAGTACCGTGACCATGTGAAGCAGACAGAGGCAGAGGCTCTCCACAACCAAGTGCGTAGAAGTCCCATAGACCATCCTGCTCTGTAGCAGGGTTATCTTTCTTATTGACAACCAAGAACACGGGCTTGGCGCTCTTGCGGACAATACGTGCAACCTCTTCGTCTTCATCGGTAACGCCGGTAGAGCCGTCTACCACAAAGACAATAACGTCTGCTTCTTCGCATGCAAGAAGAGCCTGCTCACGAATGTGTGGAGCAAAGCGATCTTGCGATTTAATTGACTCAATACCGCCGGTATCAATGAGCTTAAACTCACGACCATTCCAGTCAGCATCGTGATATGAGCGGTCTCGGGTTACTCCCCTTGACTCGTGCACGATTGCATCGCGTTTCTCGGCAATTCTATTTACCAGCGTAGACTTACCAACATTTGGGCGTCCAACAATAGCAACAATGGGCTTAGCCATGTCTCACCTTTCATTCAGTTGACTTAATAATACCAGCAATACGTGGCTAATCCCACTCTTTGAGCGCTTTAATACATGACTCAGCAATGTTTGTGGGACCAGGAATTGACATGATTACTTTTGCTCCGCGAGCCTCTAGCTGCGCGGTTAAATCTGCCAGTGACATGCCGTCAAGCGTGACTTTATCAAAGTTAAACATGACCTCAGGAAGCACTACCAGAACATCCGTGAGGTCTTTAGGTACCTGGGCGAGAAGATCAACGGCGCAGATAAGTCCTGTGACATTAACGTCTCCGCCAAAGAAATCATTGCGCACGGCAAAAGTAGAAACGTTTCCGTTAGACGACCAGTCATCACAGAAAGTCTGGATGGTTTGCTGGGCAGCCTCGCCTACAATCAGCAAAATCTTGCGAGAGCGAGCGGAAAGATACGTATCTGCCTCGTCAAGAGCAGTACGCATAGTGTTACAGACCTCTTCAGCTTCATCCAGGAAGCTTCTGAGCATACCAATACCGTCATAAAATTGCGGATAACCGTCATAGGTATACGCAGGTGGAATAGGTAGCTGAGCGTCTACGTAGAACTCGTCAGAGAGCTGGAAGCGCGTAATGCCCAATGACGCACGTGCGCGCTCCTGGTAGGGTTCAACAATCTTGACTACAGAACGGGACAGCTCCACATCATCAGAATACGAATGCGTAAAGCGTTTAGAATCTTTGGTATAGCCAAGCGGAACAATGGCCAGAGATGTAATTTGCTGATGAGCCTCTACCCAATCAAGTGTTTTATCAAGCTCTTCTCCGTCATTGATATTAGGGCACAAAACAATCTGGCCGTGAATCTCAATACCAGCGTCCATGAGTTTCTCGAGAACTTCAATGCCTCTAGCAGCGCGAGCGCCAATTAAATTAAATCGTCATCTCTAATAGAAAGAGAAGGGCGCATGTCTTCTGGCAGCATAGCCATAAAGCAGAACTGACACGCGTTTACGCAGGTCTTGATGCCATCAAAGAGCACGTCAACAAAGTCAACGCCCCAGTCTTCTCCAGATTCACGCTCAAGCACGCACTCATAAAGTGCGTCATCACCAGGTACAGAAACCTCAAGCTCACAGAGGGAGCCGTCGGCTTCCCAGCGCCAATCAATCAGGTCTTTTGGCACTACACCATTGACCTTCTCGATAATCATGCCGGGCTCAAGGCCAGCCTTCCACGCAGGACTACCCTCTTCAACGGACTCAATAAGCGCACCAAGTCCACCAGAT
>JAHACE010000224.1 GCA_018376005.1 Atopobium sp.
ATGTGAGGACACGCGCGTGACCTCAAAGCTCCTCTCGGCATTTGACATTCATGTACCGCTGCAGCGCTGTGATCAAAATATTATTGAGTCGCAAATTGAGCCAACGCTAGAGAGGCTTCGCGCGGGTCAGCGTGTTGCGTTTGTGTCAGATGCTGGTATGCCAGGCATCTCTGACCCAGGTCAGCATTTGGTTGATGCGGCGCTTTCAGAAGGTCTTGCTACGGAGGTTATTCCGGGTCCTTCTGCGGTAACCTGTGCGCTTGTTGCATCAGGTCTGGCAAGTGATCACTTCTTCTTTGAAGGATTCTTGCCCAGAAAGCATGGACAGATTGTTCAGCGCCTACAGCAGCTTGCATCAATTCCGGGCACTATTGTGCTATATGAGTCTCCGTTTAGGGTGCTCGCAACGGTTGAGGCCATAGCCGAGGTGTTTCCAACTAGGCCGGTGGCTCTTGTTAGAGAGCTTACTAAGCTGCACGAAGAAGTGGTGCGCGATGTGGCCCCTTGTCTTGTTGAGACACTTGCTGCAAAAGAGAATCTTAAAGGCGAGTGTGTTCTGGTCATTGCAGCTCCCACAGAAGAAGAGCTTGCCTCTGCATCATCGCAGGCAGAAGGAAGGTCTCAGCTCTCGCTTGAAGACGCAATAGAGGCTGGTCTTGCTGCGGGTACCAGAAAATCAGCGCTGGCCAAAGAGCTTGCTCAGAAGTTTGGTATTGCGCGCGATGAGGCATACCAGGCAATTCTTGCTCACGAGGCATAATCACCGTACCCACACAAGTGCGCCCAGCATTTGCTCTATACTGGATAAGTTATTGCAACTTACACAGAGGGAGTCATTATGCCCGAGGCCAGGCCGTCATACTTTATTACCACCCCAATTTATTACGTCAACGCAAAGCCACACCTAGGAACTGCGTATTGCACTCTGCTTTGCGATATCCAGGCTCGCTTTAGACGCGCTGCCGGCTACGACGTCTTCTTCCTCACCGGTATGGACGAGCATGGCGAGAAGGTCGCTCTTGCTGCAGCTGACCACGGTTTGTCTCCACAGGCATGGTGTGACTCGCAGGTTCCTTTCTTCAAGGGACTCTATGAAGAGCTGAATATCTCATATGACGACTTCATCCGTACTACCGATGAGCGCCACGTAAAAGCTGTCCAGTATCTGTGGGAGCGCATGCGTGAGGCTGGCTTCATCTATAAGGGATCTTACGATGGTTGGTATTGCATCCACGAGGAGACCTTCTTCACCGAGACTCAGGTAGAGAAGGCAGATGAAGAGTCTGGTTGCAAGGGTGCACACCTCTGCCCAGATTGTCACCGTGAGCTTGAGCGTGTCTCTGAGGAGTCTTGGTTCTTCAAGCTCTCTGCATTTCAGGATAAACTGCTTGAGCTCTATGCTAAGCACCCAGATTTCATTGAGCCAGACTTCCGTGCAAACGAGGTTCGTAGCTTTGTTGAGTCTGGCCTCCAGGATATTTCTGTATCCCGTACCAGCTTTGACTGGGGTGTTCCAGTTCCTTTTGATGAGTCTCACGTAACCTACGTCTGGTTTGATGCTCTTCTTAACTACTACACCGCTGTTGGCTAC
>JAHACE010000225.1 GCA_018376005.1 Atopobium sp.
AGGAACTCAAGGGAGAAGTAATAGACCTGCTTGTTTGCATGAATATAGGAGGTTGACTGAATTTCTCGCGCCTTTTCTGCAATGAGATGAGCAAGAACGTTATAGCGCTCCTGATCAGTGCACTCTCCATAGTATTTGCCAAGAATCTTGATGAACTTATCGCGATACTGCTCTTCAAAATCTTGTTTATCGGTAAAAATGTTTTGTCCGTTATTTACGGCCATGCTTCCCCCTCTTTGGAAGTTCTTTCTCAAACGCTAAAACAATGCCACCAAGCGGAGGAACAGACAGTTCTACCGAATAATCTCTTCCATTCCATGCCACTGGCTTAGTGGAAAGTTTCTTAGTATTCACAATACCCGAACCGCCAAATTCTTTTGCGTCGGAATTAAATACTTCTTTCCACACACCTGCAGAAGGCATGCCTAAACGGAATTTCTGATGGGTTGCAACGTCAAAATTGATGAGAATAACCAGGTCCTCGGAAGGCTTTCTTCCGTGACGAACAAACGAGATGATTGATTGCTCATTATTGTCTGCGTCAATCCAATCAAATCCACGGTTGTCGTAGGCATGCTGCCAAAGTCCTGGATGATTCTTATAGAAATGATTAAGGGCCTTAATAAATGCCTGCTGATGAGCGTGAGTTGGATACTCCTCAGTCAAGTAATACTCAATACCCTCGTAGTAGCGCCATTCAATAAACTGCGCAATCTCGTTGCCCATAAAGTTGAGCTTAGCGCCCGGATGAGTCATCTGATGAAGTGCCAAAGCCCTCATGCCAGCAAACTGTCTCCACCAATCCCCCGGCATGCGCTGAATAAGACTGCACTTACCATGCACAACCTCGTCATGGCTGAGTGGCAGCACAAAATTCTCATTGAACTGATACATGCTGGAGAAGGTCAGAAGACGGTGGTTACCTGGTCTATAAGGGAAATCAGTCTGACAATAGTGCAGTGTATCATTCATCCAGCCCATGTCCCACTTAAGGTTAAAGCCAAGTCCCCCAACCTCGGGAGGATAGGTAACCAGCGGCCATGCTGTGGACTCTTCTGCAATCATCAAAATATCGGGATGTTCTTTTTGAGCAGTCTCGTTGCAGAGACGCAAGAAAGCGCTTGCATCCAAATCTTCCTCTGTGCCCTTATGGTTAAAGCGCTTCTGGGAAGGATCGTCGATACCAAAATTCAAATACAGCATGCTACTGACACCGTCAACACGAATGCCATCAGCGTGATAGTCCTTCAGCCACATGAGCAGGTTAGAAACAAGGAAGCTTCTAACCTCACCACGAGTAAGATCAAACTTAAGAGTTCCCCAGTTAGGATGCTCTTTTTCTTCAAAAAGCTTGGTACCATCAAACTCTGCGAGACCATGAGCATCTTTACAGAAGCCTCCTGGGACCCAGTCTAAAATGACGCCAATACCAGCCTGATGGCAGCAGTCAATAAAGTGTTTGAACTGGGCAGGATTGCCATACCTTGAGGTGGGAGCAAAATAACCCGTTACCTGATAACCCCAAGATCCATCAAAAGGATGCTCCATAACAGGGAGAAGCTCAATGTGGGTGTAGCCCATATCTTTAACCTTCCTCTTGGGCAGTCAGGTCAGTATGCTGCTTCCAGCTCCCAAGATGAACTTCAAAGATGTTAAGAGGACTATGCAGGAACTTAAGCGATGCACGTCTCTTCATCCATGCTTCGTCTTCCCAAACGTACACATCTGGGTCAAACGTAATAGATGCCGTATGTGGTCTGACCTCCGCATAGGTACCATAGGGGTCAGCCTTAAAAATCTTCTGTCCAGAAGCGGATACAATCAGGAATTTATACAATACTTCCGAGGTGATTCCTGGAATAAAACCTTCCCAAATTCCGCCATGTTTTGAGCGAGAAAGAACGTTGACGGCATCATCCCAATTATTAAAGTCTCCAACAACAGAGACAGAGGCTGCATTGGGGGCCCAAACCGCAAAATGATAACCTTCAACTCCATCTTCTTGAACCGC
>JAHACE010000226.1 GCA_018376005.1 Atopobium sp.
AAAATATCAATAGGACTCATACAGATACTCCTCAATTTGTTAACTACGGCATACTATACCCTCATTGCATGCTTGCATACGCTGAATCATAAATTATTTACAGAATCTAAATTCTTACCAAAACAATTGAGAACTGCGCTCTAATTCAAAGTGAACTGCCTCCCATTTCTTGGACATAAGCAATGGGAGGCAGTTCATATGCGGGTGATTATGATTCTGCAGCGTGTTAGCGTCGGCTTTTGCGTTTGGCGCGCAAAATAGTGCAGCTTTGGTAGGTTCTGCCGAAGAATCGACATGTTCTTAATCAAGATAGCCAGGCAGCTAGGCGGTCACATTACCTGATATGCATATCTATGCATAAACTTCATCTAATATGCTAGAAAATGAATAGACTTATATAAGAAATTTAACTATAGATAAATTCCGCTTCTAAGGAACACACCTATGTCAGATAATCTGCACAATTGCGGCCATATTACACATCAAATGAAGATAATCTGCATGATTGAGGTATTTTCAGCGTAATGTATACGTCTTTTTGACAGATTATCTGACTTAGGTGTGTTTTGAACTGCCTCCTATTTCTCGTGTCCAAGAAATGGGAGGCAGTTCAAAGTTGGCACACGCGATATAAAAAATCTTTTTGTCATTGATTCGCGTGTATTTTTCGGTGTGCGGTAGAATATTATTCGCAAGCGTTTTGTCTTGCACCTGTATGTAAAGTATTGCCAAAAACTTGGTGTTTACCACGTATGGTGCCGAGGAGGCAGCAGCTGGCGGCCGTGCTCTCAAAGAGGCTGGCTATGACTTTGATGTTTGCTACACTTCTCTGCTCAAGCGTGCTATTCACACTCTGAATCATGTTCTTGATGAGCTTGACCGTAACTGGCTTCCTGTTCATAAGACTTGGCGTCTGAACGAGCGCCACTATGGTGCACTTCAGGGCCTCAACAAGGCTGATGCAGCTGCTGAGCACGGCGAGGAGCAGGTAAAGATTTGGCGTCGTTCCTTTGATGTCCAGCCACCAGCTCTTGAGCCAGGCGACGAGCGCGATCCTCACGTTCAGGAAATGTTCCGCGATGTTCCAGCAGAGGATCTTCCTTACACCGAGTGCCTGAAGGACACCATTGCACGTGCATGGCCTTACTTCGAGCAGGAGATCAAGCCACAGCTTGAGGCAGGTAAGCGTGTTCTTATTGCTGCACACGGCAACAGCCTTCGCGCTCTTGTTATGCAGTTTGAGCACCTCACTCCAGAAGAAATTCTTGAGGTTAACATCCCAACTGGCATTCCTTGCGCATACACCTTTGACAAGGATTGGAACATTGTTGACAAGCACTATATTGGCGATCCAGCTGTCATCGAGGCAAAGATTAACGCTGTTGCTAACCAGGGCAAAGCTAAATAAACAGCTTGCTAACACGCAATATTGTTAAGCAGAACGGGGTGGTTTAAGCCACCCCGTTCTTCTAACTTCAGTTGACCAAATCGTTGCTTATATTTTTCTATTCAAATCATCAATAGAATCCTGTAAGCCATCAAGTTTCTTGAGATACCGAGAAAGCCAAATAAGAGCCTTTCGTCCAAAGAAAAACATGACGGATAAGATTAGAAAAAGAACAATAAGAATTATTATTTCTGGTGCTCCCATAAACTCATACTCCTAAATAATCAAAAGCCCACTATTGAGGTAATTAATTCATGTCCAGAAATATCACTCCACAGGGCATTTAATATATAAACAAAGAAATTATTAGAACCTAGAAATTTCATTTTTAGATGGTAGATATGTTCGTCTGGCAATAAAAGAACTAGACATCTTCATCACCTCTTTAAGTTATTTATACCACTTATTTACTCCAATAAAAAGAAAAAATAACCTATGAAATGACATTCTCTATAAATAAAAACATATTAAAAACTCAAAGAATACGCCAACAGCTATAAAACCTACTTTGAATAGTGTTACGATGTACCGCCGAGAAAAGAAGGGATTAAATGTTTAAAAGAGAGCTCAACGCAAAACTTGTTCTTTCTGTAATTGCAACAGGAATTATGTCCTTCTCGGGAGTTGTCGTAGAAACTGCCATGAACGTGACGTTTCTATGCGGATTTGCTGCTCCAACGTTTATGTTATTGCTGCTTGGCCGCATTTTAGAAGGCATTGGCACCGGTCTGGCACTGCCTTTGATGTTCAACATCATCACCGAGCAAGCCCCACTTAAAAACATGGGTGTCATGATGGGCATTGGCATGCTAGTTACCGCCGTTGCACCTGCAGTAGGACCTTCAGCTGGTGGCTGGATTGCAGAGCATCTTGGCTGGCGAATGATTTTTGCCGGTCTTCTCCCCTTCTTGATTGTGGCGTTTGTACTGGGAATTAGTTCAATCCAACAGAGCCATGAGACTGAAGTGATTTCTTTTGATGTCTTTGGCTGGCTGCTGCTTACCGTAAGTTTTATTGCGCTCATCTTTGTCATTGACGAGTCCAGCGCGTTTGGTCTGCTTAGCATTCCTGTTTTGCTCGCAATTATGATTTTTGTGGGCTCACTTATGTTCTTTGTGCGTCACGAAAACTCCTTTAAACACCAGGAGCAATCTAATAAATCTACAAAAATTCCTATCATTAACCTTGAGGTATTTAGCGAGAAGGGCTTTGTGCTCTCGCTCTTTGCTATTGTTGCTCTGCAATTTATTATTCTTGGTCAGT
>JAHACE010000227.1 GCA_018376005.1 Atopobium sp.
CTTAAAGACGGTGTAGGTGAGGGTGTAGACGGACTTGTCGTAAGTAACCCTCTGGTTAGTGCCGGTAACCTCTTTGATGGTGTAAACATAGGTGCCAGGTTGCGTAAAGACTAGCTCACCGAAGTTATTATCGCCAGAAACATCAACAGAAGTCTCAACGCTATCTGTTGTTGCGTTGTTTGGCATTGGGTAGGAAGGATCGTTGCGGGTGAGCGTGAACTTGAAGACATCCTGAGTTGTTGCAGTGCGTGGGTTGCCGCCGTTGTCATCAGGGAGAACTGATGGATAGTCGGTTGGAGCATCTGGTGCGTTACCAGTAACAACCTTCTGGACAACTGGATAGTCCCTGGCTGGCAGTGGATCAGGATAGACATTAGTAAAGACAGCGCCTGTTGCATCGTTATACTCGCCAAGGTCAACGGTAGTAACGTTTCCGTCCTCGTCAGTCTTGGTCATAGTACGTGTTGCCTCAAGCTGGCCAGTACCGTCGTCAGCAACGTTATAGGTAACGGTGTAGACGCTCTGATCGTAATGGATGTTCTGGGTGCCGGTAACCTCTTTGATGGTGTACACGTAGGTGCCAGGCTGAGTGAAAGTGATGTTGCGGAATACAGCGTCGCCACCAAGAAGCCTGCGTGTACGAGCGGTATTGCCGGTAGATCCCTCAGGCATTGGGCTGGATGGATCAAGGCGTGTCATCTCAAAGATAAAGACGTTAGGAGCGTCGCCCTCGTCTTCAGAACCATTTGCCAGGAAGTTGTTGATTAGGCTCTCGGCAAAGCTGCCGCTTGCAGTGTCGTCGCCGTTTGTTGCGCTTGCAGTGCTTGTGGCGCCTGCTGCGCTAGTGTTACTTGTGCTCAGGTAAGAATTAACCAGAGACGCAGGTGAAGGCTCTCCAGATATAGGAACAACTGGGTAATCACCCTCGACAATCTTGGTAACGGCTGGTGTCACAATAGCAGGCCTGACATTGTAGACATTTACCAGCGACTGAGTGGTGGTGTACTGCTCAACGCCAGAAATACTGCTTCTGGTTGAAACGTAGGAATCAGGAACGTTCTCGGTAATGGTGTACGAAACAGTATCGGCTGCTGTGTTGTTTACGTACTTGCGAAGACCCTTGTAGACGATGGTGTAGGTGCTGTTGCCGTTATCGGTAACTGTTGGGGTAATAGTGCTGGTATCAAGGCTCTTATCGTTAGAGAGAACCAGGTTGTTGGCACCAAAATCAGTTGTGGATGGGCGCTTACCACCAGCGTTGTTGTTATCGTCCCAGACCTTATTGATCTTGAGGTCAATGCCAGCATAGCTCAGAGCGTGGGTGGAGAGGCTACGAGTGGAGTGGTTACCAGCAATGTCGTAGTCAAGAACGCTGCTGAATACGCTGCGCGTGCCGTCGTAGGAAGCATCAACGTTGTCGGCAACCTTATAGGTGACGTCGACAAAGCCGCCGCTATTTGCAGCAAGTGCGTGCGTTGAGGTAAAGAGCACCATGTCGGCCTCAGCAGGATTGGTGACTACGGTGTAGTCGCCAGGCTGTGGAGCATGGTTTGCAGTGTAGGTAACACCAGGGTTCAGCTTGATG
>JAHACE010000228.1 GCA_018376005.1 Atopobium sp.
TACTTTCCAGCGGCTTGCACCCATGTCACGTGCTGCTTCTTCAAGGGATGGGTCAATGTTTTTAAGCAGGCCCTTAAGCATCATGTAGCACACAGGGAAAAACGACATAGTCTGGACAATAAAGATACCCCAGAAACCATAGATGTTGTTGTCAAAAATACCCAAAAGACCGCGGGTAATCAGGCCTTTCTTGCCAAACATCATAATCATGGAAAGCGAGAGAACAAATGGTGGAGAAACAACAGGAAGCATGGAAACCACACGGAAAAGGCCTGTCATAAACTTTGTACGAAGCTTTACATACACTTCAACATACGCAAAAAGAAGGCCAATAAGCGCTGATAAAATGCCTACCGCAAAACCAACTCTGAGGGTATTGGTAATTGCACGATCAAACGAAGGCATAGCTAAGATGCGCGTAAATACATCAAACGAAATCCCATTATCGGAGACTACAGAGTCAACCATAAGAATGGCAAGTGGATACAAAATAAAAAGGGTTAAGAAGGCGATAAGAACGACAATGGTCGTTATCAAAATTGGATCGCCAAGGAGCTTTTTTCGCTCAAGTTGAGCGCTCTGGGATTTGTTGGTTTTACTCCGTCTTGAAGCGGCTGTCTCCGCCACCAAGAGCTTCCATAACGTCCTTGACATACTGCTCGGTATGCTTCTTAGCATCCTCGAAGTTGTAGTCCATGACATTGTTTGGATCAAGGCCGTACTCAGTAGCAATTTCAGGCTGCTTTGCGTTGTCAAGTACCAGGAACTGATAAGAGCCATTCTTCTGAGCAAGGTCAACGCATGCTGGTGAAAGTGCATACTCAATCCAGAGCTTAGCGGCGTTTGGATGTGCAGCGCCTTTGAAGATTGCGGTTGCGCCAACCTCATATGATGCGCCAGAGCTTGGAATCTGAAGACCAACATTCTCATGCTCTTGATCAACAATCTGATAAATGCCGTCATGGAGCATACCAATTCCGATGGTGCACTCGCCTGTTCCGATAGCCTTGGAAGGACCAGAACCGCTCTTGGTGTACTGAGCAATGTTCTTATCAAGGTCAACAAGATACTGAATACCCTGATCGTGACCGTACTTCTGAATAACGGTGTTGATAATCAGCTTTGCAGTACCTGCGGTGTTGTAGTTGGAAGACCAAATAAGACCCTTATATTTAGGATCGATAAGATCTTTGTAATCCTGAGGAACATCAAGCTTAAGGCGCCCAAGCTCTTCCTTATCGTACAGAATGCCCAGGATGCCCTTATAAATTCCGTACCAGTCCTTATTTGTACTCTTGAACTTGTCGGAAATAAGGTGAGACGCATTCTTTGGCTCGTACTGCTCAAGAAGACCCTTTGAGGAGGAGACATTGTAAGGATCGGTTGTTCCGCCAAACCATACATCTGCTGATGGATGACCGTTCTCTTCCTCAATCTTTGCAGCAACTTCTCCGGTTGAGAGACGCTGTGCCTGAACATCAATGCCATACAGACTCTTGAAATTAGCGCAAACTGCGTTTAGGTACTCTTCCTCACAAGAGCCGTAAACAATCAGCTTACCCTCTTCTTTTGCTGCCTTTACCAGCTCTTCTGGTGCTCCAACCGCGTCTGTAGAGTTGGTATCAGATTCTTTTTTCTCGCCAGCATCAGAATCGGACTTTTTGCAGGCAGTGATACCCAGACCTGCTACAACTGCGCTGACTCCAAAAAAGTTACGACGAGTAAGGTTTGACATAAGAACTCTTTTCTCTCCTTGTGGTCACCCACAGCTCCAATGAAAAGAACATACTCCTGTGTAAATCGTACTCAAACTTTTTCGAAAATATTTCAACTATTCGATAAGTGGCTGATATTGGCGGCTATCGGTATGTTTTTACGTATCTAAGCAAAAAGGCCAGGGACAAAAATCCCTGGCCTTGAACATTTGGTGGAGAATAGGGGGATCGAACCCCTGACCTCAGGCTTGCAAAGCCCGCGCTCTCCCAGCTGAGCTAATTCCCCGTA
>JAHACE010000229.1 GCA_018376005.1 Atopobium sp.
GTACATCACTATGCAGGCGGATCGAATCCACCAGCGTATCAGTGAATTTGGCGGCAAGCTCTACCTTGAGTTTGGCGGTAAACTGCTCGACGACAACCACGCTTCTCGTATCCTCCCTGGATTTGCTCCAGACGCAAAAGCCCAGATGCTTCAGCAGCTTGCTCACGAGGCAGAGGTTGTTTTTGCTATCAACGCAAACGACATTGAAAACGGCAAGCGTAGAAGCGATATTGGTGTTACCTATGCCGACGACGTGCTGAGGCTTATGGACATCTTCCGTGCTCGCGGCCTTGCCATTGGTGGCGTTGTCATTACGCAGTACTCTGGTCAGCCAAAGGCAAAGGCCTATCGTGCGCGCCTAGAAAACATGGGCATTGCCGTGTACCGTCACTACCCCATTGAGGGCTACCCCTCCAATATTGACCTGATCGTCTCGGCGGAGGGCTACGGTAAAAACGAGTACGTAAAGACTACGCATCCTCTGGTAGTTGTAACAGCACCTGGTCCTGGCTCTGGCAAGCTTGCTGTCTGCCTCTCGCAGCTCTACAACGAGAACGCCCGTGGAGTCCGCGCAGGTTACGCAAAATTTGAGACGTTCCCCGTTTGGAACCTTCCGCTCAAGCATCCCGTAAACGTTGCCTACGAGGCAGCCACAGCAGACTTGGGCGACAACAACATCATCGATCCATATCACCTTGAGGCTCACGGCAAGGTTACCGTTAACTACAACCGCGACGTTGAGGCTTTTCCTGTGCTCAAGGCCATGATGGAGAAAATCGCAGGTACCAGCCCGTATCAGTCTCCAACCGATATGGGTGTCAATATGGTTGGCAACTGCATTATTGATGATGAGGTTTGCCAGGAAGCTTCAAAGGCAGAGATTGTACGCAGGTGGTTTAGGGCTGCCGAGAAACTCGAGCGTACGGGCATGGGTGAGCGTGAACTCACAAAGATTAATCTCTTGATGAAAGACGTTAACGTTGACCAGAACTTCTCGCCAGCTCATGCAGCTTGTTTGCACAAAGCAGAAGAGACAGGAAAGCTTGCGGGTGCCATGGTTATGCCTGACGGCACCATTATTACCGGCAAGACTTCGGAGCTGTTAGGTGCGCCAGCGTCGCTTTTGCTCAACGCCCTCAAATACGTAGTTGGTATTGAAAAGAAGACGTTTATTGTCTCGGATGAGGTTTTAAGGCCTATTTGCGCACTAAAAGAGAACAACTTTAAGCTGGCTCGCACCAGCCTCTGTGCTGACGAGATGCTTATTGCACTCTCTATCAGCTCAATCACCAATCCATTGGCCGGAAAAGCCGTTGATGCCACGCAGTTACTCCGTGGATGCGACGCGTATTTCTCGTCAATTATTCCAAGCGATGACGAGTCCATCTATCACAAGCTGGGCATTAACGTGTGTTGCGAGCCAATTTTTGAACAAGGACATTTCTTTCACCAGTGATTTTTAAGAGCTCACATAAAAGCAAGAAAACGAGAAACTCTACGACTCGTTCTAAAACTAAACATACACCTGCTTCTGCAAACGCTTCAAAACGTAAGCAGCGGGCGATGCATA
>JAHACE010000230.1 GCA_018376005.1 Atopobium sp.
TTCTCCGGAGTTCTTCTGCTCGTGAGACTCTCCAGGAGCTGGTGCAGATGTAGAATCGTCAGAGTTTGCGCTCTTAGGAGCCTCAGTATTGCCGGAATCACCTGGTGTAAATCCAAAAACAAAGTCCCCAACCTTGATGTACCACGGATAATCAGGATGCTGAACGGTATTCTCGTCCTTCTTTTTATCAAGGCCCTCTACGCGCGCAGATTCCTCGTCGCCAGAAACCAAGCCCTGCTTATGAGCCTCATCTATGATGCCCTCTTTTGTCTGCAGACCCTGAACCTCGGACTCAAGTCGTTTTTGATCTTCCTCGAGCTTCTGCTGATTTAGCAGTAACTCGTCATGCTCGCGAACAGCGTGGTAGTAGCCACGAATTGGCGGATACAAGCCCACAAGCAGGAAGATTACAACGCCGAGAAAAACGACAAGCTTGGTGTGGTTACGCGCGAAGTCAAGTGCGTTGTCTTTAAGCTCTACTAGAGAAGCTACACTGAACTGCGGTTTATTGGTTCTTTCAGTCTTCTGTCCGTGCTCGGACTTCTGGTCACGCTCGGACTTCTGGTCACGCTCGGACTTTTGTCCGCGCTCAGATTTCTGGTCACGCTCGGACTTCTGAGTCCTATCAATTCTCTTGACTTGAACGGTTCTTTTAGACTTGATGTCCTTGGAACTCTTCTGTGAAGAAGCTTGTTTTGATGGCGCCGTGCCCTCTGACGACGCTGTATCTTTTGGAGTCACCGCAGGCTTTTTAACCTCAACAGCTTTTGAGTCAGATTGAGATTTCTCAGTTACCTGGGGTTTCTCGGCTTTTTTAGTTGAAAATATTTTGAGAGTGCCAGCGGCATGCTCCGCGGTAGTCTCTTTAAGAGGCTCAACGGAACGCTTGGTGGGCGTTGTTTTTCTTTTTGTACCACTCTTTTTAGTGGTGTCTTGACTCATCGTAAGCTTTGCGGTACGTCGCACGTCTTCGCTACAATCTGTGTAGCTTGCTTACGCATCAAGGTGACGCTTAGCTTCTTGCCACAAATCTTCTTGTAGCTCGGGTTTCTCGTCAAGCGAGAAGCCTCTCTCAGCAGCAGCTTTCTCCATGTACGACCAGCGAGCGCAAAACTTCCTGCAAGCACTCATTAGCGCTTCTTCCGCGTCAACACCCTCCCAGCGAGCAACGTTTATCAGCGCAAACAAGATGTCGCCGAACTCGTCCGTTTTCTGCTGTGTACCTGGGGCTTCAGCTTCAAACTCCGCGCGCTCCTCGGCAACCTTGTCCCACACGTCACTAACTGACGCCCACTCAAAACCCATTTTTGCGGCGCGCTTTGAGATCTTCTGCGCCTGCATGAGCGCAGGTAGAGACTGTGGAACCGAGTCGAGAAGACCCTCGGTGTGCACGGTATCTTCTGCACTGGCGCGTTCCTCAGCCTTGACGCTCTCCCACACGTCCAAGACGGCCGCAGCCGACGACGTAGAGCCAGCTTCTGGCCCAAATACGTGCGGATGTCTCCGTACCAGCTTCTGGTTGAGCGCTCGACACACGTCGTCGATGTCGAAGCCCGCTGCGCGGTCGCGCGCCCCACTGCCCGCACTGGCGCCGCTGTCCGCCTCAATCTGCGAGTGAAGAACTACCTGCTCAAGTACGTCGCCAAGCTCCTCCTCAAGGTGCTCGGGAGAGTCCTCAGCAATAGCCTCAACCGCCTCGTAGGCCTCCTCAATCATGTTCTTTGAGATGGACTGGTGCGTCTGTTCCTTATCCCAAGGACAGCCGTCCTCCTGACGAAGTCGCCAGATGGTTCTGATCAGACGGTCAAACTCCGGGTGTGCCTGCGGTGCTCCGGGACGAGCTTTTGTTTCTTCATCAACTGCAGCTGCTAGCTGGGCGATCTTCTCGTCAGATGTCATGTAGTTTATTGCTCCTCGGGGTACAGGAAATTCCAGTCGTTGCGCAGGCCGGTCATGAGCTCCATAACGTCCTTTGAGACCTCAAGCTGCGCCTGAGCAGAAGCGTCTCCTGCAACAGCGGACTCCAGATCTGCCAGCACGTATGCCAGCGCATTAGCCGTGCGTCCTACCTGGACTTTCTCCTGCTTGCCGTTGTCAGTCCACGTAATTGTAGCAACGTCGGCACGTGGGTACTCCATAATCTCAATAAAGGCCTTATCAGCGGAAATCATAGCGCGTTTTGGCTGCTTGGAATGAAGTGTCAACGCCAGGACAACCATCTGACCCTCGGCGTTTCTGAGCAAAATGCCGTCCGTCTGATCAACGCCGGTATCCAAAAGGGCGCCACCGGCAAGTTTGGGATTGAAGAAGCGATTCTCCATGTCAAACTCTTTGTAGCTGCCAAAATTCTCCTGAATCAGGTTGACTGGACCAAACTCGCCAGCCTCCACGCGGCTAACCAGCTCTTTGTAGAGTGGCATGTGCAAAATGGTGCAGGCGTCCATGAGCTGAACACCGTTTTGACGTGCAAGTTCTTCGGCCTCAAGCAACTCAGCGGAATTGAGCGTAATGGACTTCTCGCACAGAACGTGCTTGCCTGCCTGAAGCGCTTTGCGCAGGTAGATGATGTGCGTATTGTGAGGCGTGGTCAGGTACACCGCGTCAATCTCGTCGCTGGCGAGAAGTTCGTCGATGCTGTCATACACGCGCTTGACGTGATGTTTTTGTGCAAACGCGACGGCCTTCTCCTGTGTCCTGTTAGCTACACCGTCAATGGTTCTACCAACTGAAGCCAGCGCCTCTGCCATCTGATTTGCAATGACTCCGCAGCCAATAACACCCCACCTGAGGTGTGGCGCGGCAAAGATGGTGTCCACGGCGCTCGCGGCGTTCTGTGCAGCGCTCGTGGTCCCCGCAGCGCACGCGACGTTCTTCGATGTCTGACCTGTTGTTTGGCTCATATTTACTCCTCAACCTCATCGTCGCCACCAAGCTCTTCAAGAACTCCCAGGGCGGCGGGCATCAACTGCTCTTCATTTCGATGGAACGGATACGCCAGTTTATGCGTCTTTGGATACACAATAGCACCGCGACCCTTCATCTTGAGGGCTTGTTCGCGAGGAATTTCTACGCCCAGATATACCAGGCGTCCATTTGTCAGGCTCACTGACGTTGCACCCAAACGCTGCGCGCGGATGCGCACGCGGGCACGATCAAACAAATTCTTGCCCGCAAGCGGCAGGGCACCAAAGCTATTCTCGGTATCTTGCTGCAGGGCATCCACATCGGAAAGCTCTGTAGCAGCGGCAAGACGACGGTACACCAAAACACGTCGGTCAACCTCTGGCAGATAGTCCTCATCAAGATAGAAATCTGCAGGTAGATTGATGGTCACCTCGGCCTGCTCCAGCTCAGCGGACTCACCGCGAGCCTCAGCAACTGCCTCGCCCAACATCTGCGTAAAGAGGTCAAAGCCAACGCTGGAAAGGTTTCCGTGCTGCTCAGCGCCCATAAGGGAGCCCGCGCCTCTAATCTCCAGGTCACGCATGGCAATACGCATGCCACTGCCCAGATCTTGGAACTCGTTGATTGCAGTCAGTCGCTCGGTTGCCTCTTCCGTCAGCGGCAACTCCGCCGGGAACATAAAGTACGCGTATGCCTGCTGCCTACCGCGACCAACACGGCCCTTGAGCTGGTACAGCTGAGCCAGTCCCAGGCGCTGTGAGTCCTCGATAATCAGCGTGTTAGTGTGCGAG
>JAHACE010000231.1 GCA_018376005.1 Atopobium sp.
ACTGGAAGGGTTAGGATACGCATGCTGAGACCACTGCCTGCCGCAACTGTGACAAACCAGAGAATGCGTGCGCTCATGGTACGTGAGAGACGTCGAGCAGTGCGGACACTCGGGCACACAGCCACACTCACGACACATCAAAAAGTTTGCGAATCCACGCCGATTGAGGAGCAGAACGCTTTTCTCTCCACGCTCTGTTGTTTCTTGCAGCGCAAGAGCAAGAGCTGCCGAGAAGACCGATCTACCTCCATTTTTGAACTGGGAAGCCATATCAACTACCTGGACCTGCGGGAGCACCGCCACGCCAGGCCTCTGAGTCATGGCAACGCGCGTCCAGTTAGTGCCACGCCAGCTTCCTTGAGCTGTTCTATAAAGGCTCTCGAGCGATGGTGTTGCAGAGCCAAGCACCAGCGCGGCTCCGCGCAGACGAGCCATCTGAGCAGCAACTTCTCTTGCGTGATAGCGTGGGAGCGAATCTTGCTTGTATGAAGCCTCGTGTTCCTCGTCAATAATGTACAGTCCAGGGTTTTGGATGGGCGCAAACAGGGCAGATCGAGCACCTACTACCACGCGAGCCCTACCTTGTCTAATCAAATCCCACTGGTCAAAACGCTCACCGAGGGAAAGCTTTGAGTGGAGAACAGCCACCTGCTCGCCAAAACGCGAGCGGAACCGGCCGACTGTTTGTGCCGTAAGAGAAATTTCTGGCACAAGTACTACAGCACCCTTGCCCACCGCTAAAGTCTTCTCAATAGTAGAGAGATATACCTCAGTTTTACCTGAACCCGTTACACCATCAATAAGCACAACATCGCCCTGAGCAGCAGCTTGTGCAGCCGCAATTGCATCAAGAGCAGACTCTTGACCCTCAGTAAGCTGTTGAGGGCGAGGTGCTACGCCACTTGAAAGCGTGGTTCCCAGACCCTCCTGGCTTCCACGAATTTGTCGCTGAGTGCGGACCTCAACAATGCCTTTTTTCTGCAGCGCAGTAACCGCACTACGTGCTCCTGGAATGGTAGCCGAAAGCTCGGATAATCTCATAGCACCTTGTGCGAGAGCCTCAAGCACCGAACGTTGCTTGCTTGCATTTGCTGCAGGCGTAAAATCTGCCGCCTTTTCTGTCAGCTCAACCCATCGCTCATCAACAGGACCGGAGTTCTCACAAACAAGCTGCCAGGGAGATTCTGCATCTTTTCTGGTGACTTTAACCTTTTGACCAGGCGCTAAAAAAGGATGCAATGCGTCTGCATAACTACAGGCATATTCTTTGCTCATCCATTCTGCTACCTGTGCAGACTGCTCATCAAATGCTGAATCTGCTAGAACTTGTGTTATTGGAAGGACGCGAGAAACATCTAAACCTAAAGACACACGGTCTGAGACACCCACAATGTAGCCAACAACCTGCCTGTGAGAAAACGGCACCAAGACCGTTGTTCCCACAACCGCAGTCTCTTCCAAAGATTCTGGAATGGCGTAGTCAAACGTGCCAGAGAGAGCACGAGTTGGTATGTCTAAAACAACATGTGCAAAAGGCACGTTCTTGCCTCCTTAAAGCCGT
>JAHACE010000232.1 GCA_018376005.1 Atopobium sp.
AGCAAGACGGGTTTCTCGCCAAAGGTTACAAAGACAAAACTATTTCTAGAAAACTTACGTAACAGAGTAAGAGAAACGTTACAATTTTTTCAGTCAATCAAAGAGCCCTTTGGGGCGAAAGGAGCAATAGATGTTCGTTACTACTAAGCAGATGCTTCTTGACGCACAGGCTGGCCATTATGCTGTTGGCGCCTTTAACGTTGAGAACCTTGAGTTTGTAATGGCTGTTGTTAGGGCAGCAGAAGAGCGCCGCTCCCCTGTTATTCTTCAGACCACTCCTGGCACCATCAAGTACGCAAGCCTTGATTACTTTGCTGCCATGGTTCGTTGTGCTGCTGAAGAGGCAACTGTTCCTGTTGCTCTTCACCTAGATCACGGTGATGGCTTTGATCGCTGCATCCAGGCAGCTCGTGCCGGTTACACCTCCGTCATGATTGACGGCTCTCACGTTCCATTTGAGGACAATATTGCACTTACCGCATCCGTAACCAAGTTTGCTGGCCCTATCAACCTTCCTGTTGAGGCTGAGCTTGGCAAAGTTGGCGGCAAAGAGGACGACGGCCCAGCTGTTGAGGGCGAGAACCCCTACACTGATCCAGACCAGGCTGAGGAGTTTGTCGCTCGCACTAACTGCACTTCTCTTGCAGTTGGCGTTGGTACCGCTCACGGCGTCTACCATGGCACACCTCACATTGAGCAGGGCGTCCTCAAGGCAATCCGTCAGCGCCTTGATATTCCTCTGGTTCTTCACGGTACTTCTGGTGTTCCAGATGACCAGGTAGCAGAGGCAATCCAGAACGGTATTTGCAAGGTTAACTACGCAACTGAGCTGCGCCAAGTCTTCACTGCAGCCTTTATGAAGTACATGTCAGAAAACCCTGGCAACTTTGATCCAAAGAAGCCTTCTGTTCCTGGTATGGAAGCAATCACTCAGATTGTCGCAAGCCACATGGATAACCTGGGCTCCTCCCACAAGGCATAAACGTCAAGGCATAGCCGTCGTACGTATCCTGCTTTTGCAGATAAACATAGGGCGAGAAGATCGATTGATCTTCTCGCCTTCTTCTTAAAAGTAAAGCGTTGTTGAAAACGCAGGTCTTAGCAAATCTTGCAAATCCAGTCTGCCTCTGGAGCCTCAATCTCGCCAGACTGAATGCTGGTCAGCGTGTTGCGGAGCTTAGACATAACTGGTCCAACAGCCTCCATACCAGCGCCAAAAACAATCTCTTTCTGGCCGTCAACAACTTTGCCAACAGGAGAAATAACAGCAGCAGTACCACACATGCCGCACTCAACAAACTGGTCAAGCTCGTCAAAGCGAACAGGACGCTCAACAACCTTCATGCCCAGCAGGTCTTTAGCAACAGTTGCCAGAGAGCGTCGGGTAATAGAAGGCAAGATGGAATCTGTGTAAGACTGTGGAATAACCAGGGTTCCCTCTTTATCAACAAAGAGGAAGTTTGCGCCACTGGACTCCTCAACATAGGTACGAGAGCCAGAGTCAAGATACATACTGTCTGCAAAGCCCTGCTCATGTGCCCAGGTCCGTTAGAGTAATAAGCTCCAACTGGAGTGACCATAATGCGGAACTCATAGGTAGGAGATGGCTTAACACCAACAGTATTTCCGGTACCAATCATAAAGGGACGAACATACAGCGTAGCGCCCGTGCCAAATGGCGGAACCCATGCTGCGTTTGCAGAAACAACCTCTTTAACAGCAGCAACAAATCTATCCTCAGGAAATGGTGGCATGACAAGACGAGATGCAGAGTCAACCATACGCTGA
>JAHACE010000233.1 GCA_018376005.1 Atopobium sp.
TATTGTAAGAAGCCAGAGCTTGAGTTCTTGGATTTCTCAGCTTGGTGCTTTGAGTACTCCAAGGTGGGGCTGGCTTGGCGGCGTTGTCCTAAGCTAAGGCATTGGCCCCTCATAACTTGTTATGTAAAAGAGCTTGGTTGCATGCAACCAAGCTCTTTTTTGATGTTTATTTGGCGCAAAAAAGAAGGACGCAGATGCCAGAAGCACCTACGCCCTTCTCGCCCTATAAAGGGGGAGTGGATTACTCTTCAACCTCAAGAAGCTCAATGTTGAAGTTAAGGTCTTTACCAGCCATTGGATGGTTGGTGTCAAAGACGATAGTGGTGCCGTCGTTAGAGACAACGGTTGCCATAACAGGGTATCCCTCAGGGGTGCCCAGAGTAACCTGCTGACCTGCAACAAGATTCTCAGAGCCTGGAAGCTGAGCTACGGGAACAGGCTGCACTGCCTCTTCATGACGCTCACCATATGCCTCTGCTGCTGGAATGTGGACGTCAACAATCTGGCCAACGGTCATATCTTTGACAGCCTCATCAAAGCCTGGGATCATCTGACCAGCCATGCAGGTAAATGCCAGTGGCTCGTTGCGATCACGGGAGGAGTCAAACTTAGTTCCGTCATCAAGAGTGCCTACGTAGTGGACCTTTACCTTTTTACCTTCGTTGCTCATGAAACTCCAATCGTTAAAAACATATCTTTGGCATTCTACCCAAGAGTGACGTAAATCAACCTTTGAATGATAAAGGTATAAAATACTTTACATTCAGTTTGAAAGGTTTGTAATGGAAGCTCGCTTAGCTCCTCATAATTTTATTGGTGTATTTGACTCGGGCGTTGGTGGCATGAGTGTGCTTAAACACCTTGTTGCCCAAATGCCTCACGAGGAATTTCATTATTTTGGCGATTCTGCATTTGCTCCTTATGGCACTAAACCAAAAGCGCAGATTGCCCAGCGTTCTGCTGCTATTGCTAAAAAGTTTATCGATGAGGGTGCTAAAGCGCTGGTTATAGCTTGCAATACTGCTACAGCTGCTGCTGCAGACGAGCTGAGGGCAACCTATCCTCATGTACCTATTGTGGGTGTTGAGCCAGCTCTTAAGCCTGCAGTAACTGCATATCCCCATGGAACAGTGGTTGTTCTGGCTACAAAAGCAACGCTCTCTTTGCAGAAGTATCACAACCTTGAGTCGCGCCTGCATCCTTCTGCAAAGGTTATCTCTATTCCAGGAGAAGGTCTGGTGGAGCTTATCGAATCTGGTCAGGCTGATTCAGAACAGATGCATAAACGACTGGCCGAGCTTTTGGGAGATTATGCTGGCCAGGTAGATGCCGTGGTTCTTGGGTGTACCCATTACCCTTTTATCAAGAAGCAAATTAGCTCTGTTTTAGGAGATGTAGAATTTTTTGACGGTGGGGCAGGCGCCGCTCATCAGCTTAAGCGTTTGCTTGGACAGGCAAACTTGCTTGCTTCTGCAGATGCTGCTGCTGACAAGAACACTAGCTCCGTAGAGCCTGAGGCTCAAGCCACTTTTTGAGGACTACGGCATTGTTGTACGTAGTGTCTTTATCCGAGAAAAGCAGTGTTACGGTAGATTGATCAAGCTTCTTAAGCTGCTCAACAAAGGCTTCTGCATCGGGATTGCTGTCAAGTTCAGCCGTATACGTAGACGCAAAGCTGTCAAAGCGCTCTGGATCGTGGTTGAATGCTTTTCTGCACTCAGTAGTAGGAGCAATGGTTTTAGTCCATTCATCAGCGTGTAGGTTCTCTTTTTTGATACCACGAGGCCACAGTCTATCTACCAGCACGCGATACCCATCGTCAGCTTCTGGCGCATCGTAAGT
>JAHACE010000234.1 GCA_018376005.1 Atopobium sp.
ATAAAAGCAAGAAAACGAGAAACTCTACGACTCGTTCTAAAACTAAACATACACCTGCTTCTGCAAACGCTTCAAAACGTAAGCAGCGGGCGATGCATACACTTGAGCAAAATTCCCGGAACAATCCTGTTGTTACATGGGGGCTCATTACGCTGGCCATTGTATTTGTGCTGGCATTGTTGCAATCGTGCCAGGGACTTTTCTCCCTCTCTTTTGACAACAATCTGATCATCAAAAACGAGGTCCCCTATGAGTGGGAAAACCTCACCTATGATGCTACGGGACGTGCGCATTATGTGGTGGACGGAGACGAGCTCACACGCACGGGCGTTGACGTCTCTTCTCACCAGGGATTTATTGACTGGGAGGCCGTTGCTGCCGACGACATTCAGTTTGCTATGCTTCGCATTGGCTACCGCGGCTCCACCGAGGGCGGTATTCGCGCGGATGAGCTGTTTGAGACCAACCTAAAGGGTGCACAAAGCGCTGGTCTTGATGTAGGTGTGTACTTCTTCTCGCAGGCTATTAACGTGGAAGAAGCTCGCGAGGAGGCCGCTTTTGTTCTGCAGCAGCTAAGGGAAGCGGGAGTTACAAAGCTCAATCTTCCTGTTGCGTTTGACCTGGAGCCTTCTCCCGATTACAGCGGTCGCGCCGACAACCTTTCCCCCGCAGAAACTAACGCAATTGCGCGCGCGTTTTGCACCACCATTCAAGAAGCAGGATACCGCGTTATTGTGTATGGCAACAAAGTTGATCTGAATCGCTTTGACCTGGTCTCACTCGACGAGCCCATTTGGCTGGCACAATACGTTGATCAGCCAGACGTAAACTTTAACTTTTTGATATGGCAATACACCTCAACAGGACAAGTTGACGGTATTACCGGTTCAGTTGATTTGAATTTGGACTTCTCACGCGTCTCTACAAGCAAAAGCCCAAAGTAGCAGTTTACACGTCGAAACTGCTGGGTGCTCCACAGTCACGCCGCAGCCCGTAAAGCTATCCGACCTTCACGGAACCTGTAAGGGTAACGGTAGGATCAAGCGCCTGGGCATGCGCAAAAGCGCCTCCTGGGCTGCATGAACTTACCAGCGTAAATACAACCCACAGAATAATGGCTGCAAGCAGAACCGCCAGCGCCACACGACCCAGCTTCATGCGAGAAGAACGACGTCTTCTAGCTGCATATGCTGCCTGAGCTTCATCTCTGGGGTTGAGCGTGCCATAGTGATTGCCGTAAGCAGTTCTTGCTCGACCACGTGCACGGGCGGCATCTGCACGAGCATGGTTAACGGGATTTGTTGGGCGATCTTGCGTCATTCTACGCTGCGCCTGTGCACGGCTTCCAACAGCTGCATGACGACCTCGTACTGCACGCGGAGAGGTAGAAGACTCCCCATTACGGGAGACAGTGGGTGGAACCTGAGTTGGACGCTTTTTCTTACCAAAACCAAAGAGGTTGTTCTCTGCCATCAACAATCCTTGCTAAAAGATTCGTTTACCGAAAAAAGAA
>JAHACE010000235.1 GCA_018376005.1 Atopobium sp.
GTAGAATATCCCACATGCCTTCGTAGCTCAGGGGATAGAGCACCGCTCTCCTAAAGCGGGTGTCGGCCGTTCGAATCGGCCCGGGGGCACCATTGATTTCAAACCGGCAGCTTCGTGCTGCCGGTTTTTCTTTCTGTAGCGCGTTAGCGTCGGCTTTTAGGCTTTGCGTACAAAATGGTGCAGCTTTGGTAGGTTTTGCTGAAGAATCGACTGGCTTTTAATCAAGATAACCGGATAACTGGGCTCAATGTCTGACATTTAGAGAGCCTCAATACTTGATATACATTTTTATGCATAAACTTTATTTAAAATGCTTAAAAATGAATAGCGTCGTATAAAAGATTTAACTATAGGTAAATTCCGCACCTAAGGAACACACCTATGTCAGATATTCTGCTCAATTGCGGACATATTACACACCTAATGAAGATAATCTGCATGCTTTAGCTATTTTTAGCGTCATGTATACGTCTTTTTGACAGATTATCCGACATAGGTGTGTTCGGCCATCAGCAAATGCATCCGATCGGCTGTATTCCGAAAAATGATGCAAGTAAGCCTTGGTCATTCGAAGATGTTTTGTTGCTGAAGACAGTCGTGATAATCGCAGCAATAAAACGCTCGCAGCGCTGAAGTGCTTGCGTCGCCGGTTCCGGCGACGCCACGTGCCGCCGCCGAACTATTTCCGTGGTAGCAAAAAGCCCTGCAACCAAACACGGTTGCAGGGCTTGAACGTACTGGTTGAGCACATTGCACGCCGCAGCGTTTACGCTGATGGGCGAGGTCCACTGGAGACGCGGATGGTGATAGTAGCGCCAGCTGCAGCGCTTGATGGTGTCTGGCCAACTACGTTTCCGGTTGCAACGTTGTCATCGTAGACCCAAACCGTGTTGACCTGGAAGCCAGCGTTTTCCAGCGTGGACTGGGCAGTTTCAAAGTCCTTGCCAACGACGTTTGGAACAGATCCGCTCTGAGCACCAGAGGAAACAACGATGGTTACCGTAGATCCCTTATCTGCTTTGCCGTTAGCTGGAGACTGGGAGATGACACGGCCCTCAGGAACGCTCGACGAAGGCTGTTTCTGAGTATCTACCTTGAAGCCTGCATCTTTCAAAACATCGGACGCACGCTCGGCAGTCATCTCGGTGACATCTGGAACATCTGCCTTACCCTTGCCAGTAGACAGGTGATAGGTGATGGTGTCGCCAGCTTTAGCATCGCTATAACTGCAGCAGCAGGTTTAGCGCCCTTAGAAATGACAAGGTTAACCGCGGTTCCTTCAGGAGCCTGTTTGTTAGCGCTTGGTGTCTGATCAATGACCTGGCCTTCAGGAGCAGAATCACTGTAGCTTTCTGTAACAGTTCCCAGCTTAAAGTGGCTATCAGAAGCATTTAGTGCCTGAGTAGCCTGGTCTTTTGTCTGACCAACAAACTGTGGAACCAGATACTGCTGGGCGGAGTTGCCGAGCATCTGTGCAATAGCAAAGCCGGCAAGAGCCAGGACAACCAAAGCGCCCAGAACGCCGAGAATAACGTTGCGCTTGTGACGTTTATTCTCGCGCCTGTCAAGCTCATCAGCCTCTTCGCGAGAATGGACGCGGTTCAAGCGACCAGTGTCGCCACCGCGCGTGATGTAGGTGTTGGAGCCGTCAATGCCGCGACGATCCAACCTGGAAGTTGGCTGAGGTGGTGTCACAATGCGGGGGCTCACGGTGGTGTTGCTTGGAATAGTAGCGCGGCCAGCAATAAAATCGCGCAGCGCACGAGCAAGCTCGTCAGCACTCTGATAGCGGTCAGCTGGGTTTTTCTCCATACAGCGAAGAATGATTGCCTCGAGTGCAGGGTCAACGTTGGGGTTGATCAGCGATGGTGGCTGAGGAGCCTCGTTGACCTGCTTCATAGCAACGCTGATAGCGTCGTCACCAACAAAGGGAACGCGGCCAGTTGCAGCCTCGTACATGACAATGCCTAGGGAATAGATATCGGTGGTTGGCCCCAAAGGCTTGCCGGTACTTTGCTCTGGAGAAACGTAATGGGCGGTGCCAAGAACAGAGTTATCGGTGGTTAGACTGCTGTTCTTTGCACGAGCAATGCCAAAGTCCATGACCTTGATGTTGCCATCTGGCTGGACCATGATGTTCTGTGGTTTGATGTCACGGTGAATGATGTCGTGACGATGTGCTACAGAGAGCGCCTGAGCAATCTGAGAGCCAATCTGAGCGACCTTACGGGAATCAAGGGCTCCATGTTTGCGGATGCCACTCTTAAGGTCTGTACCACGCAGATACTCCATGACAATGTAGTAGGACTCGCCATCCTTACCCCAGTCGTATATCGAGACAATATAAGGACTGGAGAGCGCCGCTGCAGCCTGAGCCTCCTGCTTAAAACGGGCAGCAAAGGAAGGATCGTTTGCGTACTGCGGCAGCATCATCTTGATGGCAACAGTACGACCAAGAACCTGGTCCTGTCCGCGGTAAACGGTGGCC
>JAHACE010000236.1 GCA_018376005.1 Atopobium sp.
ACACTCTAAAAGATATATCCCTTTGCAACAGCCCAGTTCCAGATGCGGTCAGCCTGTACTTCACAGCGCTGCTTAAGTTCAGCAGTGTTAGAACCTGTGAAAGTAACTTGCTGAACAGAAAGAGGAAGGTTATCTGGTCTGGTAATAGTTAGAGTTGCGCTGTTCATAGCCATGCGAGCTGTTTTGTTGGCACCAATGCGGACTTTAACAGTAAAGTAACCACGATCAACAGGCCACTCGGTAACTTCTCCGCTATTGGCTGTTCCAGACCTGAATCCGTTTGCATTAGCAATAATGCTATAGCCATTCATAAAGAAACCAGCTGCAATAAGTAAGCCACCAATGGCGCACAAAAGAATTCCAGCAAAAATGGTACCCTCGCCATTTAAATTAAAGAAATTCCAGAGGCCGCCAACAGCAAAAAATGCACCAGTTGCCCAACCAACAAGAGGACTAGCGCCTCCCTGAGGTTTACCAAAATCAATTACATCGTAAGTAAGAGGAATTGGGGAGGTGTCGTTTTTATCGTAAAGATAAACGTTACTTGGAATTTCCTGTTTTTGAGCGGGTTTTTGTGGTGCTTCTGGTGGAGTTGGAAGTGACATAAAGCGTCCTCCTTTTAGCTGGTAGAACTATTCAGGATATAAATAATTATCCTATTTGAGAGATTTATTGTAACATATTGGATAGTAGAGGCTTAAATTTTTTAATTTGGCACTGCTCCCACTGAAAGGTTGCTTAATGAAAAGACGTCAACTAGCACTTACTTGTGCACTGGTACTTGCGCTTTCATCAGGTGTTGTATTTACTGCGTGTAGCCCTAATATTTTTGGTTTACCATCACCTGAAGAGATTGCCGCTCAGATGTAGGCATTTGGGAAGCCAAGTCAATTGAGGATCAAAAAAATGGCACAGTCACTGAAGACATGTACAAAGATGTTAGAGATGTTTATCTAGCAATTTATGGTTACGACTTCTCTGACGATGGCACTGGTTTGTTTGTTCGCTTCGGCGCTCAGAAGCCCTTTACCTGGTCTGTTGATGCCGATGGAAAGCTTACTATCACCCTTGCAGGCAATGCTGGAAGCTATACAGCAAGCGTTGATTCCTCAGGTCAGATGACCGTTGAGGGCTCTGATGGTTCTAAAGCTATCCTTACTCGGGTAAGCACAACCTCAGGTGATTATTCTCATATTAGATATGAGCCTTTTAATCCATTAACAGGAACAGGCAATATTTCTAAAAACAAGTCATCGCATGAAAATAAACTACGCTTTACTATCACCACTGAGCTTGATCAGGTCATTGTTGATACCGATGAGCTCTATGTAAGGCTTATTGGCATCGCTTCCCTTAAAGACCTTAAGGGTTTTGAAGGCTATGTCTTTGAGGTTATTAATAGAACTCCTTATACAACCGGCTATCAATTTACTATTCAAGATCCAACCGATGGCTATTGGGCTTATGGATTTAACGTGTTAGAGCCAGGTGAGAGAGTCTATGAATATGTTCTTAATAACCAACGTAGAGATAAGTCACTTTCTGAAGTCACGGATGTAAAAGGCACTCTTGAGTATGACCACTCTAGCAACGGCGCCCTTCATAATGACGAGAAAACCGTGACATTTGATTTGCCTACTGGGCAGAGCAAGTAACAGTTAAGAGTTAGTTTTATATCGCTGCACGTATGGAAGGAAGTTTAATGAAAAAGCGTCAAATGCTGTTAGGATGCCTGCTTGCACTGGTGCTTTCTGTAAGTGCAGTGCTTAGTGCCTGTTCATCAGGGGATAACAGTCCCGCAGGAAACAAAAAGTCTGCTGGTCAGATCGTTGGTGTTTGGGAAGCTTATGACATCTTTGAACCCGGACTAGGAAACCTGAGGGAGGGAGCAGCCTACGACGATTATAAAGAACAGTTCCATGCAATTTATGCTTTCAGCTTTGCTGAGGATGGAACTGGCTTGTTTACTCGCTTTGGCATAATGAAGCCTTTTACCTGGACTGTTGATGCAGAAGGAAAGATTACAGTTACCCTTGAGGGAACTGCGGGATATTTTACGGGACAGATTGACGCTGAGACTGGCAGGTTAAGGCTCAAGGGCACAGGCGACGATGAGACTGACGCCGAGCTTAAGCAGATTTCAACTACTGCTGGAGACTATGCAAGTGCTACCTATCAGCCATTTGATCAACTTACCAATAAAGGTACCGTACCAACCATGGTTAGGTAT
>JAHACE010000237.1 GCA_018376005.1 Atopobium sp.
CCGTTCCACTGAGTAGCAACCTGACCATGAATCAAACGATTATCGATTCGAGCAAGCTTGATATCTGGTTCTCCCATAACAAGTTCTCCTCTCTTTGCGCGCACACTTGTGCGTGCTATCTGCGATTTACATCGCACTACTCGCAACTTGCGCTGCGTGTTTTACTGCAAATTTATTTATTGTTGGAAACGCTGATTACCGCCCAACGATCCAACGTGATGACCACATTTGGAGCAAACTCAACATCTACTGTTTCTTTTTTGACGTTTTTAACTACGCCATACATTCCGCTATTAGTCTTAACTTTCTGACCTGCATGAAGATTCTTCAGAAACTCTGAAGTTGTTCCCGCCTTTTTAGAAGAGGCTCTCCAAACAAAGAAGGAATAAACAAGGCCCAAAATTACCAAGAACGCGAGAAGAACAATGGATGAAGCAAGAATGTTCTCTGCTAGATTTGCCATGTGCATCTCCTTAACTCAACAACAAAACGCTACTTAAATACCATCGTCTCCGAAGATGTCATCTTCTGGCTCAACCTCAAGCTCAAGACGCTTATGGACAACTCCCTGGCTACCAGCTAAAACAGCAGTATCAACCAGCTCTTCAAGAGAGGTATCTGCCATGCGGCTACCAAGTGTTTCAAGAAGCATAGGAAGGTTTGTGCCGGTAACTACTTCTACGTTTGAATAACTCTGAGCAATAATCATTGCCTGATTAAAAGGTGTTCCGCCAAGCAGATCGCAGAAAACCAGCACACCATCAGTAGTGTCAAGAAGATCGGAAATTGTTGCGGAAAGAGTTTCTGGGTATGTTGCAGCACCGGCTTCAATAAAAGGAACGGGAACAAAAGCTTCTTGCTCACCAGCAATCATCTTTAAAGCATCAGCAAGACCGTTTGCAAAAGTTCCATGACCAGTTAAAACGCAACCTACCATGTCAAACTCCTTTCGAAGAGTTGGAAACTATCTGGGGAGCTACGCGGAAAACTAGGGGTGTTGAAGTTTCTCTCTAAGTGGTAGATACCAGATAACAACCTAACATAAGTATAGTCTAGTGAGCATCTTGAGATGTGTACGTTAACAATCGACGGCTTAACGGTACTATTTTTACCGTAAGCGGTACACACGTTGTTATTTTCGCAGGTAAATATATGGATAAATTGTGACGATGCACTAAAAATTTAGAGCTATCCTTGAAAAATGAGAAGTTCTTATAACGCACCTTTATACGTAATAAATGTAGTAAACAACCCTAAAATCCTGCTCAAATATAGTGAGAAAATAAAATTGGTATTAAGAAATTATGTACTGGTATCTTTTTTTATAACATCTAAAGAAAAGTTTCTTGATGGCGCTTTGGTTAAATAGATTTAATCCAATTTCATTTGCAGAGGCACTGTTCCATAGTGTTTCTCGCCCCTGCTTTCCTCTGAGCACTTTGTGTGCACTGTCTTTTAGACGAGGTGATATGCGTGATTGTTACCGTAACACTCAATGTAGGCGGTAATAACGGAAGATACCTTGTTGAGTTGGCTCATAAAGATGGTATTACCAGTGATTTTATTTATACTGAGCAAGAAACTCGCTCATGCATTAATATCCTGGAGCCAAGCGGACAATCAACTGAATTCTTAGAGCCTGGACAGCCTGTACTTCCTGAAGAATTCCTTGCTTTCAAGGCAAAACTTGTGCAGCTTACCAACGAAGCCGAAGTTGTTACCTTTAATGGCAGTGTTCCCAAGGGCATTTCTGCCGAAAATTACAAAGAACTTATTGAAGAGACCATGGCTGCGGGCGTGCCTTGCATTGTAGACGCATCCGGTGCACTGCTCACCTCCTGTATTGATGCCCTTCCTACCATGATCAAACCAAACACCGATGAAATCGGTCAACTTCTAGGAAGAGAAGTAACTACAGAAGACCAGGTCATTGAGGCAGCTCAGGAGCTGCACAAACGCGGCATTAAAATTGTAGTTGTCTCGCTTGGTGCAAAAGGTGCGCTCATGGTTTCTGATGAAGGAACCTTTAGAGCAAATCCTCCAAAAATTGAAGCTAT
>JAHACE010000238.1 GCA_018376005.1 Atopobium sp.
ATGGTTGAAGTAAGAATGACTGCTTCTCGAGCGCGTGTTAAAGCAACATACAGACGGCGGTTCTGCTCCTGCTCTTCAAACTCATTCTCTTGAGTTTCCAGGAACATTCTCCACTCAAGAAGATTCTTACACTCATCAAGGCTTGTAGGGACCTCATGACAGTCGTCATACAATTCATGAAGTTTTTTAGAACTGCTTGAGAATGCAATCTGATATGAATCGTCTTTTCTAACATGCAAAAATGGTTCACTGCCAGCGCCTGCCTTAGGGCCAGACACAGCTCCTACAACAGCAACAACAGGAAATTCCAATCCCTTAGAAGCATGAATGGTCATAAAAGTTACGGCGTTTTGAGTGCTGCAGTGAAGCACCTTTGGCGACTCTTTAGCCGTGTTACACCATTGACTAAACGCTTTTGCGACTGAAGCTACGCCAATGCTCAGCTCCTTTTGCAAGCTATCAATTTGTTCAAGAGCTGCAAAGATATTTGCAATCTTTGACTGTCCCTCATTTCCCATCTTTTGAAGGCGAGAAATCCATCCAGCATCAAGAACTATCTTTTTAATAACGTCTGAAACTCTCTTGTTTGAAAGAGAGCTACGAGCATTACTCAACACCTCTAAAGCATTTTTGAGCTTTGGACTTATCTCAAAAGGTGGATTACATACGTCATTTACCACTGACTCTGCAATATCTCTATTGGTAATCCTCTGACCATTTTCTCCAAAATTAGTGCCCAAGAGAAGCAGGTCAGACGCATCAAGACTAAAAATCTCACTCGAGAGTACAGGAAATAGTCCCTCATATGAATCGTACATATTTGCGAGTGCCTGTAAAAGACTACCAATCAGCTGAACCTCAGGCTGCTCACCAAACGTTGAAGCTCCAGAAACCACACTTTCAATTCCAAAGGTACGAAGTGCCTCAATATAGGGCTGTGCCTTTTTAACTGATTTCATCAAAATTGCAACATCTTTTGCTTGGATATTCTCATCCTGCATAAGCGTGTTGATTCTGTCTGCAAGTTGATACGCAACAAGCTGGCTTCTTGTGGCGTCATCGCCTGGCTTAGAATTTCCTGACTTTTCAAATTTTGTGACTTCAAAATATACGCGAGGCGAATGAGCAATGAACGGAGTTGCAGGTTCTTCTCGCCCAGCAGACAAATCCATAAAGTTAGGTATCATGCCGTCAGCGCTGCAAACCTTTGCAACAAATCGCAAAATTTCGTTGTGGCTGCGGAAATTATCTACAAGACGGGGTTGCAAATCTTCTGAAACCTCTGCTTGACGTCTAAAGAACACATCAACATCAGCACCGCGGAATCGATAGATTGACTGCTGCGCATCACCAACTGTGGTGAGATATTGAGCATCTTTACCTGAGAGACTCTTAATCATCTGCACCTGTTGCTGGTCCGTATCTTGGAACTCGTCAACCATTACAAGCTTGAATTTATCCGTGTAAACAGCTGCAATCTCTGGATGCTCTTCGAA
>JAHACE010000239.1 GCA_018376005.1 Atopobium sp.
ACCGTTGAGGGTGGCAAGGTTCGTGGCTACGAGTACGATTCCGTTTCTATCACCGAGAACTACCGTCCTGAGTTCATGCTGACCACCGAGCCAGTTACCGCTACGCTGGTCTGGGATCCAGAGACTCGTCTTATCAAGGGTGCACAGTTCTTCTCGACACATGACGATGTTGCTCAGGCAGCAAACGTTGTCTCCGTGGCCATTGCTGCTGGTATGACCATCGACAACCTTGCAGCAGTTGACCTTCTGTTCCAGCCAAACTTTACCAACCCAGTCAACTACATTGGCTCCGTTGCTATGGCTGCCTGCGCAAAGGCCAAATAAGCTCCGCATATATTGCAGTAAAAGAGAAGGAAGCTGGTGGAGGTGCCAGCTTCCTTCTTTGCTATCGCGCCCGAGTCTAGCTCGATTGATGCCTGTTTTGAGAGACCGTACTTCAATCTTGAGACGACGCCTATCTTGAAACGACGACTATCTTGTAACAGCGGCTATCTTGGCTTTCTGCTCACTACGGCAATGTAGTTGAGGTCGTCAGCGTGATCGTTGAAGAACGTAAACATGCTGGTAAACATCTTAGTGTTCTCCGGCTTAAGGCCGTTTCTAATGACTCTCAGAGCGCCGTCAGCACCTTCGTCCGCAATAAGTCCTGCTGGATTCATGAGCGTCATCTTGCCGTTTTTAGTTTCTGGGCAGAAACCTGCTGACTCAAAGAGATTCTTCCAACCTGTAAGTGTTAGCGGCTTTACGTTGACGTTAATGGTTCTTGAGAGCTCGTGAACCAGCTCATCGTCTTCTTTTAGCAGAAGAACATCATGGGTAAGCAGAACACCGCCGGGCTTGAGCACGCGTGCATACTCTTTTACGGCTGCCTCTTTCTGCTGATCAGAGAGCATAGTGAGCATTGCTTCGTTGATAACAACATCAAAACTATTATCAGGGTAGGAGAGGTTTGTAGCGTCTCCTTGTTCTACCGTCACGTACTGCTCGATATTGTTTCTCGCGATATTTTCTTTTGTCTTAGGGAGTACGTCTGCATTGAGGTCAATTGCGGTTACATGACAGTGAAAACGTTTTACCAGCTCAACCGTAGTGGTTCCAATATTGCAAGCCACTTCAAGAATCTGAGTTTCTGGCGTTATCTCTACAGAATTAAGCAGCCAATTGGTTGCCTCAATACCTCCGGGGCGCAGTCTTGTCTTGCCCATACGAAGTAAAAACTCGTGACCAGCTTCCATACTAAGACCCCCTTCATACTATGAAAGATTAAAGTTAGCTTTATCTAACTGATACAAGTTAAGCACATCGTTACCTGCGAAAAAAGCCAAATAAATTGCTATTTTTGAAACAATTTCACAGGTAGATTGCGACAAAAAATAACCTATATGTCCGATTGTTCTTTTTGTGCATTTTCTTTAGCAGTTTATAAGTTTATAGTGGACGCAAGGTAAGGGCGACTTACTAATTTCCGCAGGTAATTGATGCGGAATACTAAG
>JAHACE010000240.1 GCA_018376005.1 Atopobium sp.
CCGTATCGGCTAGTATAACCGAGGGAAACCTTACTAACAAGGAATTAACATGGTCTTACATGATTTTTGGACATTTTTTATCTGGTCGACCGTAGCGGGGCTTGCCATTATTGGCATTTACCAGCTATTTCTGTTAATTCTGCGTGCTCGAGGCGTTTTTGTGACGCGTACAAAATTTGGCCTCACGATGATTTTTGACTCCGAGGACGCCGACGGTACGCCCATTAGGCTGCTCAACGTTAACGGCACCTTCCAGTCCGTGAGCTACATTGCGCCTGAGCTGCGCTTTGAGCTCTGCGTCCACTATCACCGCATGATGGCGAAAATTATCCAGCAGGTGTCTGCTCGGGGTCACGTTGTAGTCATGGGCGGCGGAGGTTTCTCGCTGCCAAAACACCTGGCTACGCACATGAGCGGCGGCGTAATTGACGCGATTGAGATTGATCCAAAGATAGTCTCGCTTGCGCGCGAGCATTTCTTTCTAGACGACGCTCAAGCTGCGGCTTCAAGTGAGCTACGTATTGTCGAGGACGACGCCTGGAAGGTTCTGCAAGATGCAAATGCTAGCAGTATTGACGTGCTGGTAAACGAAGTGTTTGCTGGTCGAAAATCACTTGGGCCTCTGGGAAAAACGGCTGGTGCGCAAGTGGTTAAAGAAAAACTTGCAGCTGACGGGGTGTATCTGGCTGATGTTCGCTGTCCGCTCGAAGGCCACGGGTCTACACTACTTCCCCAGGTGGCAAACGTCTTTGCGCAGGAGTTTGCGCATATCGCTTACGTGCCCGAGTGGCCTGATACTCCTAAAACACCAGGTAACAACCTTTTAATTGCAACTGATGCGGATATTACACTTCCTGAAGGTGCTGTTGTGGTGAAATAATGTCGACTGAGGGCCGACCACTATCCAATTGACCGAGCAACATCCAATCACCCGAGAAAATTGCATATTCCACCTTGTTTATGCGGAGTTTTGTATCAAAAATTTGACTCACCAAAATTCGACCCCTCTTTTGGGTAAAAAACCCGTTTGCTTGCATAAAAATCAACCGCCACTGCATATTCCAACTAAACGCATTTTTTACCACTTGCATGACAAGCGCTCAGCAAAACCGCAGTTGGCATTAATTCTGTCTTACATTTCTCCGTTAAAACGATTCTTTCAAAAGAATTTGAAAACATCACCTTGGGATTTGAAGACGTTACCTTGTCAGTTTAACCAAATATATATATACACAGGTGAACATGTATGTTTAGCAAAGAAAATTTTTTCAAAAAAGAAGAAGATTTATTCTGATTCTCGTAAATTCATAACAGAATATGGGTATTGTTATCGCAGATAGAAAACATATTCTATCTGTGCCAAGTACGGCGACTATTAAAGCTGATGCACTAAGGAGGCATCATGAAGACAGGTTTTGAACTACTGAATGATCCATTTTTGAACAAGGGAACCGCCTTTACGCAGGAGGAACGTCAGAAATATGGCCTGGTAGGCCTTCTTCCTCCAAACATTCAGACCATCGAGGAGCAGGCGGAGCAAGCATACGTGCTTTTCCAGCAGTATCCTGACCTCGAGACAAAGCGTCACTATCTCATGAGGCTTTTCTCCGAGAACCGCACGCTGTTCTATAACCTGTTCTCCAAGCATGTTGAAGAGTTCATGCCTATCGTCTACGACCCAACCATCGCACCAGATATTGAGCAATATTCTCAGCGCTATGTCGATCCACAGTATGCATGCTTCCTGTCAGTTGATCGTCCTGAGGATCTTGAAACCTCGCTGAAGAACGCAGCCGCAGGTAGAGACATCGACCTGATTGTCGTCACCGATGCAGAGGCAATTCTGGGTATTGGCGACTGGGGTACCAACGGTGTCGAGATTTCCGTTGGCAAGCTCATGGTTTACACCGCCGCAGCTGGTGTTGACCCTAATCGCATCATGCCTGTTGTCATTGACGCTGGCACCAACCGCCAGGAACTTCTCGATGACCCGCTATACCTGGGCGAACGCCACAAGCGCGTTGATGAAGATCGCTATAACGCATTCATTGACAACTTTGTGACCACCGTCGAGAAGCTCTTCCCTAACCTCTACCTGCACTTCGAGGACTTCGGCCGCTCGCACGCCGCTGCAATCCTGGACCGCTACAAGAACACCTACCCCGTCTTCAACGATGACGTCGAGGGCACCGGTATTGTTACCCTTGCAGGCATCCTCGGTGGCCTCAATATTTCTGGCGAGAAACTCGTCGACCAGGTATATCTCTGCTTTGGTGCAGGAACTGCTGGTTGCGGCATCGCTGATCGTGTGCTGCAGGAATTTGTGGAC
>JAHACE010000241.1 GCA_018376005.1 Atopobium sp.
TGAGACTTTGCGTGAGGACGCAAAGAATCCTGAATCTTCTCATGACTTTGGCGGCGATATTATTCCGACGTTGCTTGATGATGGTAAACGTCTTTTTGCCTATCGCTTTGAGGGCTTCTGGCGCGATGTAGGCACCATTGCAAGTTATCACGAGACTAGCATGGATCTACTTGGATCTGAGCCTAAGTTTGATATCTTCTCGGATAAGTTCCCTATTTTGTCCAATGCTTCCACCCGTCCACCAGCGTACATTGGCGCTTTTGGCGAGGTAGACGACTGTCTGGTAAGCAACGGATGCCAGGTCTTTGGTTATTCTCGCCATTCAATTTTGTCTACTGATGCCGTTATTGGTGAGGGAGCTCGCGTTATTGACTCCGTGCTTCTTCCTGGCGCAGAAGTTAAGCCTGGCGCGGTGGTAATTCGTGCAATTCTTGGTGAGAACGCCGTGGTCGAGAAGAACGTCCACGTTGGTAGTTCTGACCTTAATAAAGAGATTGCTGTTGTTGGAAATGATGTAGTAGTCGAAAGAGGTGAGCACTAATGAATAGAGTAATTGGCCTTATTACCTGCAATTATGCTTCAACTAATATGGAAATCGCCAACGATGTACGCCCAATTGCATCCATGCCTTTCTTGGGAAGATATCGCCTGGTAGATTTTCCTCTTTCAAATATGGTTAATTCGGACATTAGTACCGTTGGCGTAATCATGCCCTTTAACTATCGCTCACTTATCGATCATCTTGGCTCTGGCAAAGACTGGAACTTGGACCGTAAGAGCGGAGGCTTGTTTATCCTGCCAGGATCCGCTTTTGGTACCTCTCACACAGGCGCTCGTTTCCTGCTCAGAGATCTGATTTCCAACAGGCCTTATCTTGAGAGAACTGACGCAGAGTATGTTCTGCTGTCCACTTCAAACTTTGTTTTTAACTCTGATCTTACCGAGCTGCTTGATCAGCATCTTGAGTCTGATGCAGACATCACTATGATGACCTACACCACTCGTTATAACGATAGAGACGTTGTCGGTGTTGAGCTTGACGGTGACCGTGTAGTTAAAACGCACAATGGTGTTCAGCGCGGAGACGAGGCTTCTCTCGACTGCTTTATTATCAAGCGTGACCTTCTTATTGACATGCTTGATTGGTATAGAGCTACTGATTATCTTGATCTCTTTGAGGCACTCCACGCTGACTATAATCGTGTCAAGGTTCGCACCTTCCACTTTGAAGGTCATGTAGCATCTATCTTCTCAAAGAACTCTTATTATCGGGCTAACATGGAGCTTTTGAACCCCATGCCAGCAAATGAACTCTTTACTCCAGAGCGCTCGATCAAGACAAAAGCACACGATACTGCTCCTGCAAAGTTTGAGATTGGCTCAAAGGTAAGTAACTCAACCATTTCTGCAGGTTGTCGTATCCGTGGATCTGTTACCGGTTCCATCCTTGGTCGTAACGTCATCATTGAGCGTGGCGCAGTAGTACGCGAT
>JAHACE010000242.1 GCA_018376005.1 Atopobium sp.
CACGCCTTAATATTCAACCAATCAATAACTAGGAGAGCTCATGGTTAAGCTTTCGGTTGAACAGATAGTCGCAGCTACAAATGCACGACTGCTCCACCGCGGAACCCGCGAGGTTGCGGGCGCGGCCGTCATCGACTCTCGCGAGGTCCAGGAAGGCTCGCTCTTCGTGGCCTTCGCTGGCGAGAAGGTCAATGGAAACTCCTATCTCTTATCTGCTGCCCAGGCGGGCGCTGCTGTTGTAGTGGCATCTGAGCCTGTAGCAGACAATCTGCTCGACAACCTGGCTGCCACAGGAGTCAGCGTTCTTGAAGCCGCTGACGATGACTGTGAGGCGTTTCTGCTGGCTCTTGCCGCTGCTTGGCGAGAAGCCCATCCAAACTGGCTGGTTGTTGGTGTAACCGGATCAGTTGGTAAAACTACTACCAAAGAAATGCTTCGTCGTGGCATTGGCGCTACCCGCCGTGTGCATGCTACTGCTGGCAACCACAATAACCTCATTGGCCTGCCTCTCACAGTACTTTCCACTCCGGAAGACACGGAGGTGCTTGTGCTTGAGCTGGGTATGAATCATGCCGGCGAGATTACCAGGCTCACCTCGGTTGCTCGTCCAACGGTAGCCGTTATTACCAACGTTGGTACCAGCCACATTGGTCTTCTCGGCAGCAGAGAAAACATTGCGCGCGCCAAGGCAGAGATTGTCTCGGGCATGCGCGCATTTAACTCAATTGAACCTACGCTTATTCAGGCTTCGGCGGGGGACTACACCAAGTTCATTGCAGATGAGTTTGCTCGCCCTGCTCATGTTGTTTGCAAGACAGTGGGCGCAACTGAGGCTGACGTCATGAGCGCACAGCAGGTCACTCTTGACGAAGAGGGCCTCCCAACTGCCACTATATTTGCTGCATCTGGCTGGTCACGCACGGTAACCCTTGAGGTACCAGGGCGCGTTGTTGTCGACGACCTTCTTTTGGCACTTGAGGCTATAGAGACGCTTGGTCTTGACCTTGACGCTGCTGCAGAGGCTATTGAGCAAATGCCTGCCACTCGTATGCGTCTTTCGGTTCTTGACGCAACCTGTGGTGCCAAGATTATTGACGATTCTTACAACGCAAGCCCTAACTCAACAGCTGCAGCGCTTGACGTGTTGATGCAGATGCCAGCGGTAGGTCGCCGCATTGCTCTTATCGGAGAGATTGGTGAGCTTGGACCAGAGGAGAAGCGCCTTCACGGTTATGTGGGTGCCTATATTGCTGCTAAGAACCCAGACCTTGTTGCCTTTGTAGGCACGGGAGCCGCGCGTGAAATGGTTGAAGCTGCGCGCGTTATGGGATTCTCGGAAGATAAAATTGAACAGTTCAGTGATGTCAACGAAGCACTTTCCGTGCTCGGACCAGTACTTGCGCAAGGAGACGTTCTTCTCGCCAAGGCATCGAGGTCTGCCCAGCTTGATATTTTTGTAAAAGGAGTTACTGAGTAATGTTTT
>JAHACE010000243.1 GCA_018376005.1 Atopobium sp.
CTACTCTTCACTTCCTGCGGTTATCGGCGCCAATGGTGTCGAGAAGGTCTTTGTGCCCGAGCTCTCCGACTCCGAGATTGAGGCATGGCGCAAGTCTTGCGAGCATGTCAAGGGCAACATTGAGCAGCTTGGCTGGCTTGAGGTAGACGCTCGTATCGACTAGCACGCCGCGCGAGCCGTGGGCTCCGGGCTGCGGGGGTTCCGCACTGGCTGCGACGGGCGCGAACTGCGGCGGACGCGAGCAGCGTCGGCTGCGAGCAGGCGATAGTGCACATCGAACACACCTTGGGGGCTTCTCCCGAGGTGTGTTTTTTGCGATCAAGCTGTTTCTCTACCATCTTTTGACCGCCCTTTGATTGCGAGCCTGAAAAGCTCATCATGTCTGAGTAAAACAGCTCAGACATGGCGAGCAAAACCGGCAAATAGCTCAGACTTGGTGCACTTTTCCGGCAAATCGTTCAGACATGGCGAGAAAATCAGGCTCCATAAGAGTGCTCATGAAACTAACCTCGGATTCAAAAGTCACGTCACGAAAGGTCCGCCTGAAAAGTGCAAAGAATCTGTGTTTTGGATACAGATTCTTTGCAGAAATCAGGCAAATCCACAGATTCTTTGGTGTTATCAGGCAAAAGTTACAGAATCTTTGCAGAAGTCAGGCGCGCTTGATGTAAGCCTTGCGATTCAGCTGCAATTTTCGAAGAGAAGAACTTCTCGCCTTGCGCATCACACACGGTCAAGCGCACGGTCAGGCGCGCGCTCGAGCGTGCGACCAGACATGCTCCTGAACGCGCAACACATGCAACAAAACCACCTCCTTACCTGCGATTTTTAAACAACATTTAAATAAAAATTTCTATTGACTTGTAATCAATGTGATATCACAATGATGCCAACATGAAGCTCATTGTCACAAAGGAGATCTTATGAGCACCGAGAAAATCATTAAGTCCAAGAGTGGTTGGCTGTTCCTGCTGATTACCATTGCTCTTTTTGCAGTTGCAGCCCTGTTTTTGGCTAATTTTGTACTCAGCGCTATCGCTGCAGACAGAAATCCTCGCCTGGATCCGTCATTCCCAAGCATCATTGGCGCGCTGGTATTTTTCTTTGCCGGCCTGTTTGTTTCAAGTGGCCTGTTCAGTCTTCAGCCTGGTCAGGCAAAGGTGTGCGTGCTGTTTGGTAAGTACATCGGCACCGTTAAGGACGAGGGTCTGCGCTGGGCAAATCCTTACTATGCCAAGACTCTTTCTACAAACGTGGGTGACCTCTCTTCTCTCGCTGCAGGCGTTACTCCCAGTGTAAACGTGCACACTTCCATCATTTCTACTCGTGCCCGCACGCTGAACGGCGACGTCCTTAAGGTCAACGACCGTATGGGCAACCCAATCGAGATCGCCGAGGTTGTTGTTTGGCGCGTCAGCGATACCGCAAAGGCTCTCTTTGACGTCGACGACTACGACAGCTACGTTGCTATGCAG
>JAHACE010000244.1 GCA_018376005.1 Atopobium sp.
ATGTTGTCGTAGTGGTTCTTTGGTACAACAAGAACATGCACAGGCGTAAGAGGATTTAGGTCATTAAAAGCTACAACGTTTTCATCCTCATAGAGAAACTCTGTAGGGATTTCTTTGTTAGCAAGCTTACAAAAAATGCAATCAGACATAACCTCTCCTTTACTCGTCTAAATATGCAGTAGAAGGTGCTGCGGTTGTATCAGTAATTGCAGCTCCTGCCTGGGACTCATCAAGTAGGACCTTAACCTTCTGCTCTGCAGTATCAAGCCTTCCACGAAGATCCTTTACCAGCTCAACGCCACGAGCATACAGAGCCAAAGACTCCTCGAGCTCCAAGTCTGTGCCCTCAAGCTTACGGACGATCTGCTCAAGCTCGATGGAGGCGTCTTTAAAAGTAAGCTCTTCAGTCTTCTTAGTATCCATGTTGTTCCCCTTATCTATGAAAGTTCAATGTCAGAAACAGTTGTCTTAATTGTTCCATCCGTCATTTTGACCAGCAAAGAGTCTCCAACCGAGGCGTCTTTGGCCGTTTTAATGACAGACCCCTTTTCATCTTGAACATACGCATATCCCCTTGTAAGAACCTTTAGAGGAGAAAGTGCGTCTAATTTTCCTGCAAGCGAAGACAGCAAAGCCTCATGTGGATGGAGCATGGCAGCGCTAGCTCTGGTTAGCCTTTGTGACTCAACAGAAAGCGTCTCTTTCTTTCTTGCAAGAAGCGCTGGCAGAGCGTCCATAAGCCTTTGCTCAGTCTGATTAAGGTCTTCTGTTCTTGTTGAAATAATATAAGTAGGGTCTTTCAAACAAGGACGATCTGATAGCTTCTCTAGCTGGTATTGTTTACTTGCTAGAGCATTTTTCATTGCCAAGTTAGAACGCTGTTCAACAGTTGTAAGTCCCGTTTTATAGAACTGCAAAATCTTTCTTGTAGCATTTCCAAGGCGAGAAATTCTGTTGTTAAACGTAGTTTGTAACTCACTAATAGCGGGAGCCACAGATTCTGCAGCAGCTGTTGGCGTTGAAGTTCTTCTATCAGAAACCATATCTGCAATGGTGGTATCGGGCTCATGACCAATGCCCGTGATAACAGGAACTGGACATGCAGCAATGGCGCGAGCTACTCCCTCATCATTGAAGCACATAAGATCTTCAAATGAGCCACCTCCACGTACCAGCAAGATTGCATCTGGCCGTGTAGTCGCAGCAACCTGGAGAGCTCTCATAATAGTTGCAGGTGCATGAGTACCTTGAACAGCACAGCCAGATACCTCAAGCTCTACAAGAGGGTTTCTGCGCGCAAGCGTGCGCTTAACATCATCAATGACGCTACCAGAAAGTGAGGTAACTACACCAATACGTGTACAAAACTCTGGAATGTAGCGCTTTCTGGAAATGTCTGTAAGACCTTCTTTTTCTAGCTTTTTAGCAAGCTGTGCCACCTTTTGGCGAAGGTCT
>JAHACE010000245.1 GCA_018376005.1 Atopobium sp.
TTTGCTTTGGGGTTCATGAAACCTCCTCGATTTCTTTATACGACCTGTCTATTTTATCGTATAAACCTATGACCAGTGTGGTAAGTCATGAAAGTCTTTTATATGGTCTTGAGCTTCTTGTTCTCTTTCTGCCAAGGCTTCTCGTAAACCTTTCAGAGCATCAAAAGGCATAAATATTTTTGCCCTGTTTGCTCGCGACATGCGAGGGTGTCCGTAGTGCATCTGCGCTGCAAACGCATCCTCTTTTACGCTAGCTTCTGCTGGCGAGAAACCCTGTTTAGGCCTCATTGGTTTCTTCTCCACTACGATGTCCTCCAATCTGAGCGTTTCTCTGTCGTGCAGTTGCTTCGGGGAGCAAGTCCATAGCTTTGAGCAAAGAATTCTTACCAAACTTTTTCTTTATGGCATTGATAGTATCTTGACGCTGGCGTTCTCTTTCTAAAACAGTGTTGTCCTGGAAAAGAGAAGTCTGAATACCTGAGCCCGTTTCTTCTTGAGTGTTTCCGAAGGTAAGACCCACGCGGTGCACACTTTCTGAAGGTATTACGCGCTCGTCAAAGAAAGACAAAACCTCTGCCATAAGCTCATCTCTAGAGTTAGTAGGATAAGAGAGCTTCCTAGTGCCACTGCTGGAGGGAATATGTCTTCTCCAGCTCCTATAATCCCCCGTCTGCCTCAGCTCTTCCATCTGGCTCTCTGTTGCCGAGTAGCCAATATAGATGCCAATAGAAGAGCAAACGAGCTTTTGTGTTACAAGCTCTAAAGACAACGCCTCAACCATCTCTTTAAAGATAAGACGCGCGCCCTCTGTATCTCTATTCATTGCCGCAAGACGCTTTTGAATACCTGCACCAATATGCCAAAAATCAGTCAAAGGTTTATGGTTCCAAAGTTTAAGTTTGTACGACTCTTCATCAAGCTCACCAAAGAAATTTGGGCTGTGCTTTGCCGTAATATCAAGCGCAATTTTTGCCAGATACAAATTTGGGCCCAAACCACAAGTAGCAGGGATACCAGTAGTTTTTGCTACGTCTGCACGGATCTTCTCGCCTAGCTCTCTTGCTGTGCATCCGTAAAGCGATAAGTACGGTGTTACATCGATAAATGCCTCGTCAATGGAGTACACGTGGATGTCTTCTGGGGCAATGTATTTGAGGTAGACCGAATAGACATCTGCAGAGCGCTCCACATACAAAGCCATGCGGGGAGGAGCCACCTCGTACGTAAGATTTTTGGGAATCTCAAAAACGCGACAACGTCCAGGAACACCCAATGCACGAAGCGCCGGTGAAACCGCCAAACAAATTGTCTTTTCTGTCCTGGTAAGATCAGCCACAACAAGCTTAGCCTTCATGGGATCAAGGCCCCGCTCAACACATTCAACCGATGCGTAGAAACTCTTTAAATCAATGACCAGGTACTGTTTTTGAGATGGTGTCATGGCTTAGATAAGCACAATACCTTGAGAAACTTTTTCTGCCACGTCATTACCTACAAGATAACGGACAATCTCTAGACCAAACTTAAGAGCGGTTCCTGCACCTTGGCTGGTAATGAAAGAGCCATCAACACAAACCGCATCTTGCGAAAGATTGGCGCCATTCTCTGAGAGAAAATGCTGGAAACCTGGGTTGGAAGTGGCCTTCTTACCCGTAAGTAATCCACGCTTTGCATAAATTGAAGGAGCTGCACAAATTGCGGCAAGCGCACGACCATCTGCTGCAAACGCATCAACTGCCTGCATAAGTGGCTCACAAGCCTCAAGATTAGTGGTTCCGGGAAGACCACCAGGAAGCACCAACATGCTGTAATCATCAAACGAGACCTGACTGAGCAGCTTGTCTGTTAAAAAGGTAACCTGGTGAGAAGAAGTCACGCTCAAAGAATCAGAGATAGACACTTTGTCACAGGGAATACCTGCACGATACAGGACGTCAACAACGCTCAGTCCCTCAATCTCTTCACAACCATCAGCAAAAAAGACAGCAACG
>JAHACE010000246.1 GCA_018376005.1 Atopobium sp.
CAAAGCAGTAAGAAGGAGAATAATGACTACTTCCGCTGATCCAACCAAGCAGATTACCTACGCTGACGCAGGCGTTGACGTTGATGAAGGCGCTCGTGCGGTCGACGCCATCAAGGCTGCTGTTGCTACAACTACTCGTCCCGAGGTCATTGGCGGCTTGGGTGGCTTTGGCTCCTGCTTCTCGGCAGCAGCACTCAAAGACATGGAAGAGCCTGTACTAGTCAGTGGCACCGACGGCGTTGGCACTAAGCTTGCCATCGCCCAGCTGCTCAACCGCCACAACACGGTAGGCGAGGACCTGGTTGCCATGTGCGTCGACGACATTGTTCCCATGGGCGCCGAGCCGCTGTTTTTCTTGGATTACGTTGCTGTGGGCAAGCTTAAAGCCGAGGCAGTTGCCGAGGTTGTTGGTGGCATTGCAGAAGGCTGCCGTAAGAGCGGATGTGCGCTGGTAGGCGGCGAGATGGCCGAGCATCCAGGTGTTATGAATCCTGACGACTATGATCTTGCTGGCTTTGTCGTAGGCGTTGTCGACAAACCAAAGATCTTAGGTCCCGAGAAGGTCGGTGAAGGTGACGTCATTCTGGGACTTCCTTCTTCTGGCATTCACTCCAACGGATATTCGCTGGTACGCAAGGTAGCCATTGAGGGCAAAACGGTTGAGGAGCTTAACCAGCCACTAGAGGAGCTCGGTGGAGAGTCACTCGCAGACGCTGTTTTGCGTCCAACTACTATTTATGCAGGTGGACTTCTTGCCGCACTCCGCGCGGGAGCTCCTATCAAGGCCATGGCACACATCACTGGTGGTGGAATCACCGAGAACCTTAACCGTGCACTGCCAGCTCACCTTGATGCAGAGGTTGATCGTGGTGGAGAGGCAGGCCCTGCATGGGATATTCCACCAGTTATTTCATACGTTTCTAGCGCAGCAAATCTATCTCTTGATGAGCAGTATCGCACCTTCAACATGGGTGTTGGTATGGCACTTATCGTAGATATGGACGACGTTGACGATGTGGCAGAAGCCCTCTCTGACCAGGGATTTGAGCCATTTGTCATGGGTCAGATTATCCCAGGCACCGGAAAGGTGGTCTACAACGATGCCAATTAAGCTTGGCGTTCTTCTTTCCGGTTCAGGCACCAACCTGCAGGCCATTATTGACGACATTGATGCTGGCAAGCTAGATGCAACCATTGAACTGGTTGTTTCTTCTCGCCCCGATGCATATGGTCTGAAGAGAGCGGAGGCAGCTGGTCTGCAAACCCTAACGCTCTCAAAAGAGACGTACGAAGATCCATTTGTTGCAGATATGGTTATTGCCACCGAGCTCAAGCGTTATAACGTTGATTATGTTGTTATGGCTGGCTACATGCGCAAAGTCGGCGTTCCTATTCTGAACACCTTCCTTAATCGTGTGCTCAATCTGCATCCGGCG
>JAHACE010000247.1 GCA_018376005.1 Atopobium sp.
GCCTCGCAGATAGCCTCAAGAGCTGGGGTTACAACGTTGTTCTCGCAAGCCTTAATTGCCTGTGAACCGTAATCGCGAAGGGTGAGGTAGCACTCCTTAGCAATTGCCATACCAACGCGGGTAATGCCGGTTCCCTCAAGGGAAGGAGATTCGGTGCGGATGGATGCGCGGCCCTCAAAGTAGGTGCCCAGTGCGTCGCCCATGCCTGCTACCAGGAAGGAAACAGGTGCGTTAGCGATGATCTGGGTGTCGACCATAACTGCATCTGGATTCTGTGGGTAGAAGAGGTACTTGTCAAAGGAACCGTCATCGTTGTAAATAACGGAGAGGCCGGTGCATGGAGCGTCAGTAGCTGCAACGGTAGGAAGAATAACGATGCGCTTACCAGCGTAATATGCGGTTGCCTTTGCAGTGTCAACAGCGCTGCCGCCGCCGATAGCGACGACTACGTCGATGTTGTCCTCCTCGACGATAGCCTTCATGCGGTTAATCTCGCCGTTGGAAGAAATGCCGCCGAAGACCTCATAGCGACGGTAATAGTCGCCCTTGCCCTCAAAGCTCTGCTCGATCATGTCATGGGTTGCTTTGTAGCCGCTGTTAGAGCAAACAAACAGGAAGCGCTTTCCCATGTAGCCCATCTCTTTTTCGAACTCGAGACAAGCATTTTTGCCCTGAACATACTTCAGTGGCTCACGCATTGCGCGTAGCATTTTCATAGGTTTCCCTCTCCGGATACGTTTTAGACCTATGTAATTTATGGTAGCACTGTCAAAAGAACATAACAGCAAGGAAAATATTTAGATTCGGACAAAGTGAAAATCTAGATTCCAGCACGGAAAGAATTTAGATTCGGATAACTTCTGGAAAGTTTACGTGAACATACATTCACTAGCCGGCAAATGATATTCTTGTAGTGTCAAATTTTCGCACTGTGGTCTTTGGAGGACACATGCTTAGTTCTGTCGAAATCAAACCCGATGTCTACTTTGTAGGCGCCCTTGACTGGAACGCTCGCGAGTTCCACGGCTACACCACTGAGCAGGGCATCACCTACAATGCATACCTTATCTTGGACGAGAAGGTCACGCTTATTGACACCGTCAAGCGCCCATTCTCAGAGGAGCTGGTCGAGCGCATTAAGAGCATCATCGATCCAGCAAAGATTGACGTTCTGATCTGCAACCACATTGAGATGGACCACTCCGGAAGCGTTCCTCGCATTCTGGAGCTTGCGCCAAACGCCGAGGTCTACGCAAGCGCACCTCAGGGCGTCAAGGAGCTCAAGGCTTTCTATGGCGAGAATATCAACGTCAACGGCGTAAAGACGGGCGATACGCTCAACATTGGTAAGCGCACCCTGACCTTTGTGCAGACCCCAATGGTCCACTGGCCAGACAACATGGTCACGTATTCCGACTACGATAAGATCCTCTTC
>JAHACE010000248.1 GCA_018376005.1 Atopobium sp.
TGCGCTTATAAAGATTGTCAACAAGGTGCTGGAGCTCGCCATATGCCTCCGAGCGCATGCCAGGCTGTGCAGAATTTGCCATGATTCTCCTTGTCGCGTCGATTTTCAAATCACCTATACTTTGTATCACGCAGAGATCGAAAAGGGGAGTGTCATGTTTGAGCTAGTTTCTCGCGAGCTGTTCCAGCCAAAGTCAACCTCTGAGCAAAACGCTTATCAAAAGATGAGCGATGCTGAACTTAACCAGGCTCTTGAGCTTATTGGACAAGAAGCTCGTGCACTTGGCGAGAAAAACCTCAAGCTTGATATGGCCCGCGGAAAGCCAAGCCCTGCACAGACTGCGCTGTCTAAGCCTATGCTTGACGAGCTGAACTCCAGTTCTGACCTGACTGACAGCGGCTCTTTTGCAGACAACTATGGAGACCCTTGGGGACTTCCTTCTGCGCGAGCCTTCGCTGCAGAGCTCACAGGTGTACCTGCTGATCAGGTCATTGTAAATGGCTCTTCAAGCCTTAACCTTATGCACGACATCATTTCTCATGCCGTAACCCACGGTCTTGCTGGTCAGCCTTCTTGGGCAGAGCAGATGGCGGCTGCAAAGGCTCAGGGTACCACGCTCAAGTTCTTATGCCCTGCTCCAGGCTATGACCGCCATTTTGCTATTACACAGCATTACGGACTTGAAAACGTTGCGGTACCTATGACTGAAGACGGCCCCAATATGGACGTGGTCAAGGAGCTTGTTGAAAACGACAGCTCTGTTAAGGGAATTTGGTGCGTTCCACGTTTTGCAAACCCTACCGGTATCACCTATTCAGACGAGGTTGTCCGTGCGTTTGCAAACCTTAAACCTGCAGCTCCTGACTTTAGAATCTTCTGGGATAACGCCTACGCGATTCACGCCTTTGTACCAGAATCTGAGGCTCCTCAGCTCTTAAATATCTTTGATGCACTTTCAGAGGTTGCTGCAGAAGGCGCTCAAAAGAACCTGGTAATTGCTTTTGCATCAACGGCAAAGGTAACCTTCCCAAGCTCAGGCATGGCATGGGTTGCTGCAAGTCCTGCAGACAGTAAAGAAATCCACAGCGCTTTCAAGGTTGCTCGAGTTTCTCCCGAGAAAATCTCACAGCTGGCACATGTGCGTTTCCTCAAAGATGCTCAAGGTATTGAAGCCCATATGCAAAAGCATGCCGAGCTGCTTCGACCACGCTTTGAACTGGTTGAACGCAAATTGCAGGAGGGTCTGGGAGATTTAGGCGTTGCAACCTGGTCTCATCCAAAGGGTGGCTATTTTGTCTCGTTTGATGGTCCCGTTGGCTCTGCACGCGCAATTGTTTCTCGCGCCAATGAACTGGGCGTTACCATGACACCTGCAGGAGCTACATGGCCAGCCGGTAAAGATCCTTTTGATACTAATATCAGA
>JAHACE010000249.1 GCA_018376005.1 Atopobium sp.
ATTCAAAGGTCGGGTACCATAGTGGTACTCGACCTTTTCTTTTACGAGCAGAAGGAGTCTCATCGTGGTAGATCGCTACACCGGCAAAGAAATGGGCCATATCTTTTCTTTGGAGAACAAGTACGCCGTTTGGCAGGAGATTGAAGTCCTTGCGTGCGAAGCACAGGCTGAGCTTGGTGTTATTGGCATTTCTCGCGAAGAGGCAGCTTGGATTCGTGAGCACGCCGCGTTTAATCGCGCTGAGGTAGACGAGATTGAGGCCGTTACCAACCACGACGTCATTGCCTTCCTGACCAATATGGGCTCCTACATCGATGCCAAGGTTCCAGAGGGTGAACTCAAGCCAAGTCGCTGGGTTCACTACGGCATGACCTCAACGGACCTGGGCGACACCGCTCTTTGCTATCAGCTCACCCAGGCATGTGATTTGCTCATTGCTGCAGTTCGTCGTTGCGCTGCTATCTGCAAGCGTCGTGCTTTTGAGGAGCGTGACACTCTGTGCGTCGGCCGCACCCACGGCATTCATGCTGAGCCTATGACCTTTGGCATGAAGTTTGGTAGCTGGGCTTGGGAGTTTAAGCGCGACCTTGACCGCTTGAAGGATGCTCGTAAAAACGTTGCCTATGGTGCTATTTCTGGTGCTGTTGGAACCTACTCTTCTATTGATCCTTTTGTTGAGGAGTACGTTTGCGAGAAACTCGGTCTTGTCCACGATCCACTTTCAACCCAGGTAATTTCTCGCGACCACCACGCTTATCTTGCTGGTGTTCTGGCAACCGTTGCCGCTACCTGCGAGCGTATTGCAACTGAGATGCGTGCGCTGCAGAAGACTGATACCCTCGAGGCTGAGGAGCCATTCCGCAAGGGTCAGAAGGGCTCTTCCGCTATGCCTCACAAGCGCAACCCCATTACTGCCGAGAAGATCTGTGGTTTGTCCCGCGTAGTTAAGGCAAACGCACAGGTTGCTTTTGATAACGTTGCTCTTTGGCACGAGCGCGATATCAGCCACTCTTCCGCTGAGCGCGTTGCCCAGGCAGACAGCTTTATTGCTCTTGACCACATGCTGTCAAAGCTTGAGTTCCTGCTTGATGGCATGGTCCTGTATCCAGAGCAGATGATGGCCAACCTCAATAAGACCCGTGGCATGCTTTTCTCGTCAAAGGTTCTTCTTGCCCTGGTCAATACTGGTATTACTCGTGAAGAAGCATACAAGATTGTCCAGTCTAACGCTATGAAGGTCTGGGCAGATATTCAGCAGTGCAAGGAAGGACCATCCTACCAGGAGCTTCTTGAGGCAGATCCAGCCTGTACGCTAAGCCATGAGGAGCTTGAGAAAATCTTTGATCCTCGCGCATTCCTTACCCGTTCAAACGTTTTGTTTGACCGTCTTGAGCATCTTGAATTGGACTAAATCGTGTC
>JAHACE010000250.1 GCA_018376005.1 Atopobium sp.
CCTTGCCGTCCTTATCAAGCTCAACGCCCTGGAAGGTCATTGCGTGGGTAAGGGAAGTCTCATAGTTCTCAATCATTGAGGCGCGATCCATGTCAAAATCAACGCCAAAAAGGCCGTTGTAATCCATGGTGTCGGTTGAGAGAACGTAGTTGAAGTCCTCATTGTGGCGAGGGAACTCCTGCATAACGTCGCAAGCCATGCAGACAGGGTTGCCGTCCTTCAAAGAAGCAATGGTAGCTGCCTCAAGAACCTCTGGCTCAACGTTTAAGAAGCGAGTCTTAATGCCGCCCAAAACGGTATCGATGAAGGTTGGGTGATATACCTTGCCGTAAGGATATTTCTTGCTTGGAACAGAGATGAGCTGGACAAAGCCACGAGGATCAACGCCACAATAGCGCTCAGCAAACTCAAGAGGAGTAATGCCAAAGTCGCGAAGAATCTGAGTGCCTTCCTCGTCCTTCTCGCCGTCCTTCTTGTCAGAAGCCTTACTTGGCTCAACAGGGGAGAGCTTTGCCTTATCTACCTGTGCGTTTTTGCCAACCTTGCACTCAAAGTCAAAGGTTAGAGGTGGTTCACCAAGGCAGACGGATAGGATCTGGTGGAAACCCTTGAGCTGCTCCTGCTTAAGCGCACGAAGCTCGTCTTGAGACTTGCCAGCTGCGTATGCTGCGCGGAGCTCGCCAGCACTCTTTCTGAACAGGCGGTCAATGCGCTCATCCATCTGAGTGGAGTTCTTGGAGCAAGCAGTCTCTGGCATAGCATCCTTAGGAACCAGGCCATACTTCTCAACCAAGCTCATGGCAAATGAGTAGTAACCGCCATCGCCAATACCCTCAGTCAGAAGCGTGTTGACAACACGAGAATCGGTTGGCTGGTCAGCGGTCTGAATGATGTACTCAAGTGCAGAGTTTGCCTTCTCAAGCTTGTCATAGAACATGCCATATGCCTGGCTGAACTCAAAGGTATCAACGTCAAGCTTCTTGATTGCCTCCTGGCGAAGTACGTTGAAAGAAGAGAACATCCAGCAGCGACCGCTCTGACGCTGATTGGTGACGTCGCCGGTCTTTGCAACAGCAACACCGTAGGTGTCAGCGTAGGTGCGCATGGTGGTGATATCGCGAGCGGCTGCGGAAACGCCCATAGAGGTTACGGAGTTGCGGGCAACGCGGTTAGCACGGTCTGCGCTAAAAGCAGCAGTTTCCTCGTTTGCCCATTGTGGATTTACGGTCTGATCAGCCATTGCGGCTCCTTTTGTTTGTAGCGTTTAGAAAAAACCTGGCGAGAAGACCGATCTTCTCGCCAGATGGTTTGTGCCTTAGCGAAGCGTTGCAAGAGAGCCCATTGGGTCCCATGGCTCGAGGACGGTTGCTTCCTCGGTCTCAAAGGTCTTGAGCTGCTCAGGAGTGAGGTAC
>JAHACE010000251.1 GCA_018376005.1 Atopobium sp.
CAGGATATCCTGCCTATCCTTGAGGCTGTCCAGAAGCAGGGCGCACCTCTGCTCATCATGGCTGAGGACGTCGACGGCGAGGCTCTGACCACCCTCATCCTCAACAAGCTCCGCGGCGTTCTGAACGTCTGCGCAATCAAGGCTCCTGCATACGGCGACCGTCGTAAGCGCATGCTCGAGGACATCGCTATTCTCACCGGTGGCCAGGCAGTCATCAAGGAGCTCGGCGTCAACCTCAACGAGATCAGCGCAGAGATGCTCGGCCGCGCTAAGTCCGTCAAGGTTACCAAGGAGACCACTACCATCGTTGGTGGCGCTGGCTCCAAGGAGGCGATCGACGACCGTATCACCCAGATCAAGGCTGAGATTGAGAACACCACCTCTGACTTTGACCGCGAGAAGCTCCAGGAGCGTCTTGCTAAGCTCGCCGGCGGCGTTGCTGTCATCAAGGTTGGCGCAGCTACCGAGGTTGAGCTCAAGGAGATCAAGCACCGCATCGAGGACGCACTTCAGGCAACTCGCGCAGCTGTCGAGGAGGGCATCGTCGCTGGTGGCGGCGTCTCCTTCCTGGCTGCTTCCTCCGTCCTTGACAGCGTTCAGACCTCTGACGCAGACGAGAAGATCGGCGTTGAGATCATCCGCAAGGCACTTGAGGCTCCAGTCCGCACCATCGCTAACAACGCTGGCTTTGAGGGCAGCGTAGTTGTCGAGAAGATCAAGGCACTCCCAACCGGCCAGGGTCTTGACTCCGCTTCTGGCCAGTATGGCGACATGATTGAGATGGGTGTTCTTGACCCAGTTAAGGTCACCCGTACCACACTCCAGAATGCAGCTTCCGTTGCATCCCTCATCCTCATCACCGAGGCAACTGTTTCCGAGATGCCAAAGGACACCACCATCGAGGAGTCCATTTCTCGCGCAGCTGCTCAGGGCGGCCAGGGCGGTATGTACTAATTCGCGCCTTCGCGTCACTTCAATCGGGTCCAGCCTCTCGCTGGGCCCGATTTTTTTGCCGCTGCGCCCACTTGGCGAGAAACCCGTCTTGTTGTGGGTGAGAAACCCGTCTAGTCGTGGGCGAGAAACCCGTTTTGTCGTAACTGCAACGTTTTCCCGCTCAGCGTCCATTAATCGAAATCGTATGAATGTGGCGTCATTTGAGCGGAATTATTGGTCGCTACAGGTTAAAATGTTTATTTGCGACTACGCTCGGTCCATGCGACCAGCTCGCATACTTGAACCATCCGCAACGCGCCAAAGGAGAGGAGGCACCATGGCTCAGAACCAGAATCGTAACGAGGAGCGAGATTTTCTCGACGACCTCATTGATATCCAGGACTCCCTCCAGGTGCTCTCTAACCCGCTCGACGCGCTGATGGGAAGCCTGTCTATTGACCCAAA
>JAHACE010000252.1 GCA_018376005.1 Atopobium sp.
GAGTTTGTCTGACGGCTCTTTGCGCGAGCAACAACTGCCAGAGCAATTACGCCGCCTGCAACACATGCCATAACAATAGCGCTGAGTGTGTGGTTCTCATCACCGGTGTATGGAAGTGCAGGGCCGCCATAGTATGGGATAGCTGCAGGATTTGGAGCTCCTGGGAAGCTTGGTGTCAGAGGACCGCCAGGGTTGCCTGGAGTGCTTGGGGTACTAGGGTTTTCTGGAGTAGCAGGATTTTCTGGAGTAGCAGGGTTTTCTGGAGTTACAGGAGCAACTGGCTCTGGCTCCCACTCTGCAACAAGAACAACCTTAGGAGTGGTGGTGGTAAGGGTCACCTGGTCTCCTGCCTGATAGGTGGTGCCATCAAGCTTCCAGCCCTTGAAGACGTAGCCATCGCGAGTTGGAGCGGTAGCAGAGACAGTCTCGTTCTTAGGGTCGGTGAGAGAGTCAGCAGTGTTGCTATCAATACCAAAGTAACCGTTCTGTGCTGCAGGAGCACCAGTACCGCCGTTTGCATCGTAGCTGAGCTCATACTCCTGGTTCCAAACAGCAGTCAGGGTATAAGGGCTTCTCATGTTAAAGACCGTAGTTTCAGAAACATAGCGCTTATCGCCAGCTGGGTTGTTGTTAGCATCTGCAGGAACAGCAGAAGCGCCAACATAGCGGAAGTGGTTATCAACGTAAGAACGCTTCCAGAACTCAAACTTGTAACCATCGCGGACTGGCTGGTCTTCAATGATGTTGTACTCTGCAAAACCATAGGTACGAGGGTTGTTTGGAGTCTTGGACTCTGTATAGGTTGCGTTGCCGTAGATGGTACCGCCATTTGCGTCGTAAATAAGCTGGTTAACCGCAGATGGCGTTGGCGTAGGTGTAGGAGTTGGGGTGGTCTCTGCTGGAATAACGTGGATGTGATAGCCAACCCACATAAGGTGAGTGGTGTTACCGCCAACGTTAGCAGGATCAGAGGAATCTCCCTGCATAGTAACAAGGAAGAATGCCGTAACAGGCTGGTTAGCAGGGGTTACCTTACGACCGGTAAACTCAAAATAGAACTGACCACCATTGTTAGTTACGGTATTGCTGTTTCCATAGAAAGCATAGGTGAAATCATAATCAGTAGCAGGGAGCTCAGGATAAGCACCTGCGGTGACCAGCGTAGTGGTTACGCCAAAAGGAGCAAAACCAGGACGAGTGGTGGTGTAGTGGGAATACGCACCAGTATCTCTAATGGTCTGACCAACGCGAACAACAATCTCGCCATACTGACCAGGAACAGGAGTCTGGTGGCCAGAACGCTGAGGGTTGTCTGTAAGAACCCTGGATGTATCGGCATTACCGTCAGCCGAGAAAACAGAAACCTTTACACCTGGTGTAGATGTATCAATAG
>JAHACE010000253.1 GCA_018376005.1 Atopobium sp.
TAAAGAGCACGACGATCTTCTCGTCTTTGATGCTGACTTGGCAGAGGCAACTCGTTCCGGCAAGTACGGCGAGGAGTATCCTGAGCGCTTCGTGGACTGCGGTATCGCTGAGGCCAATATGATTGGCATGGCAGCCGGCGTGGCGGCTACGGGTCACAAGGTCTTTGCAACTTCGTTTGCAATGTTCACGTCTGGTCGTGCGTTTGAGCAGATCAGAAACTCAGTGGGCTATCCTCACCTAAACGTCAAGATTGGCGCTACCCATGGAGGCCTCTCGGTAGGAGAGGACGGCGCTACTCACCAGTGCAATGAGGATATTGCTGTTATGCGTACCATTCCTGGTATGACGGTCATTATTCCATCCGACGCTGTTGAGGCTGAGGCTGCTGTTAAGGCCGCTTACGACCATGATGGTCCTGTTTACATGCGCTTTGGTCGCCTCCCTGTTCCTGTTTTCAACACCAACTCTGACTACCACTTCGAACTTGGCAAGGGCATTGTCCTCAAGGAGGGTACTGACGTTACGCTGGTAGCCTGCGGCCTCATGGTTCCTGTGGCTCTCGAGGTTGCAGAGCAGCTAGCAGCAGAGGGTGTCAACGCTGAGGTCATCAACATTCACACCATCAAGCCTCTGGATACTGAGCTGATTACCGCTTCTGCAGCAAAGACCGGCAAGGTTGTGACCATTGAGGAGCACTCCGTTATCGGCGGTCTGGGCAGCGCAGTCTGCCAGGCACTTTCCGAGAACGCTCCTGTTCCTGTCAAGGTCATTGGCGTTCAGGACACCTATGGCGAGTCCGGACCCGCACTTCAGGTTCTTGCTAAGTACGGCTTGGATACTCCAAGCGTCCTCGCATCCGTCAAGGATTTCTTGAAGTAAGCTCTTCGAGCTCTGGCGCGCTTTAGCGTGCATGGGGCACATCATCGCACGTTACCGTCGCACAAACAAAGCCCTTCTCGTCATCTGGCGAGAAGGGCTTTTTGCTTGCAAAGAATTTGTCGAGTCACCAAATCGTTTACTTTCATCCCGCCTAAAAAGCGTTCAGACATGGCGAGAAAATCAGGCTCCACGAAGAGCGCCCATGAAAAGCAACCTTGAGTTCAAAAAGTCCGCCTGAAATGTGCAAAGAATCTGTATTTGAGCCACCGATTCTTTTGCAAAATCAGGCAAAACCACAGATTCTTTAACGTTTTCAGGCAGAATTTACAGATTCTTTTAAGAAATCAGGAGCCCACTAGATGACAGATACGTTGGTCTTCTCACAGACGGTTCCAATGGAGCATACGGCTACTCGGGGGTTGAGCCTGGCAGAAAAACCAAGAAGGCAGCATGTCAAGCTCTAGCTGAATTCATCTACTGAGTTGTCAGATGCTTCGTGGCTGGGGCCACGCATAAGATACGCGGCCCCAGCCACTGCGGCATAAAGTGCCCAAGCGCCTACGCAGAAGAGCAGGTTTCCCAGCCAGTCCCCAACGAAAATCTCGTGTGTGTCAGTACTGCGATAGAACGAGTTCGTGACAGCAAGTAGTAATGCTGCTGCCCCGCTTGACAAGAGTCGTGTCCACAGTGCTCTCACTCTCCGTTGTGGCCATCGTTGTGGCGGGTCAACAATCAAAAGAACCAGGCCGGTGAGAAACGCTCCATAAAGTGGAAATACCATCAAAAGAGTGCCAGCTGCGGCGAGCCCCGTGGCGGGGATATAGAAAATCCCGAAGCAGATTCCAATCCATGTCGTGTACGTACGGATCGCATCCCTGTTCGTGAAAGTAGGCGTGGCAAATCGGGCTGAGCTCCTCATGAGCATCCGTCCTGCCATGACCGTGAAGGCAATCCAGCCGAGACCGAGAGATAGGAGCGTCTCACTCCAATGTTGAGATCCATACTGGGTGGAAGCAACTGCATCAAAAGCGACTAACGCGATGGCCGCAACCCCTGTACCCAATACGCGGATCAGTAATGCTCGACAGAGCGGCGTCTCCCATGTTGATGGCCTATCAATGATAAAAAATAGCAGTCCTGCTAGAGGGGCAAGCCACAATGGGGTGCTCACCGGGGCGACTCCACCGATGAAGAGCAGGGAACCGGGCACTATCGCAAAGCCGAGGATGAGCCCTACCCAATACGTGTAGGTCCGAACGAATAGTTTGAAAGACTCAACCACTCACACCGATTCTTTTACAAAATCAGGCAAATCCACAGTTTCTTTGATGCTTTTAGGCAAAACTTACAGATTCTTTGCAGAAATCAGGCGCTCTCAAGGCCTCTCTAGGCTCCGGCCGCCCACCTGGCGAGAAACCCCGTCCACTCCTAGCATTTCCGCACAAGAAACCCGGCATCCACACGAAATGGATGCCGGGTTGAAATCGCTTTCTACCTGTACGCGCCGCGCGCCGCTGACCTGCGGTGTTGCGCGTGGTTGCAACCTGCGCATACCTGCGCGCCCCACGTGCCCGCGCGCCGCGCCCTACTTGTACTCGTAGAAGCCCTTACCAGCGGCAACGCCGGTCTCGCCCTTGTCAATCTTCTCTTTGAGCTGGGCAACAATGCGACCCTGTACGGACTCAGGATCCTTAGCTGCAGGATTCATCAGAGCAACGTTGTATGCGGTGACCAGGCCAATGATGTCCAGAATCTGGAACGGACCCTTTGGCGAACCGGTGCCAATGCGCCAAGCCCTGTCGATGTCCTCGACGTCGCCGATGCCGTTAGCCCAGAGCTGCTCAGCGGAGATCAGAAGAGGTACCAGCATGGAGTTCAGCAGGTAGCCAGGCTGCTCCTTCAGGACTTTGACCGGAATCATACGGATGCTTGCCGCAAAAGCGACGACCATGTCAAAGTTCTCCTGAGCGGTGCCTGCGTGACCCATGACCTCGCCGATTGGGTTGCGCCAAATCTCGTTAGCAAAGTGGAGTGCCAGGTACTTCTCGGGACGACCAGTTGCTGCAGCGAACATGCTTGGAATCATGGTTGAGCTGTTAGTTGCAACAATAGTCTTCTCGGGCAGGTGCTTGGCCAGCTCGGTGTAGAACTCAATCTTCTGCTCTGGATTCTCAGCGACAGACTCGATGACAAAGTCAGCGTCACCAAAAGCCTCGTCCCAATCGGAAGTGAGCTTGAGGTTGCTATATGCGCGCTCTACCTGCTCTTTAAGCTGGTCCAGCTTCTCTGGAGTAATCTCGTCCTGAGCAATGAGGCCGTATGCGTACGCCTTAGGAGCGCTCTTCATAGCCTCGAGGGTGTTCAAATACACCTCTCTGAGGTGCTCAATCTTTGGACGAGCGCGCTCAATTGAAGCCTCGGACCTTAGCCAAATGGTGGTCTCGTAGCCGCGATAAGCGGTCTG
>JAHACE010000254.1 GCA_018376005.1 Atopobium sp.
GATAACATTGCTGCTGTCAACGAGGCAGTTACCATACCTGTTTTGAGGCCTCTGATTGGCTCTGACAAGCAAGAAATCATCCGTCGCGCCCAAGATATCAATACGTTTGATATCTCAACGCGGACGGCTCCTGATTGCTGCACATTGTTTATGCCTCGCAGACCCGAGACTCACGCAAGAATGCGAGAAGTTCTTGAGGCATGGAATTCTTTTGATCATGAAGCCATGATTGATGACCTTATGCAGCATATTGAGTACATTGACTTTAGTCAGTGTCCTTCATATAAGCCACCAAAAACACTTGCTGCTCGTCATAAAGAGCTTGCTCCTGCAGAGTTTATTACTGACTAGGATATTCCTGCAGATCAAAGGCTTTGATGGCTTTGCTTAGATGCATTTTAAGAATCCGTCCCGTGAAGGGGCGGATTTTTTATTTGAGTGGATTGATAATCTTATTTAGGACAATTTTGTTGATTTCAGTTTGCTTCACTTATCTGCAAATTGTTTATAACTGTGTCAGATTACCAGCAGTTTTATGACAAGATCACCAGATAAATAGTTAAAAGTCGTGTTTCTTATTAACTTGATAGTTGAATATAAATCTGAGGTGATTGTATGGCTCAGATTTCAAATAACCGCACTCAAATAATTAATAAATTGATGAGAAGGTTTAACCTCTCTAAGCAGCAACTCTTGGCGGTTATTGCTGTGGTTGTTCTAGGTATTGTTTCAGTAGTTGTATTTATTGGGATGATTAGCACTGGAACATCAGAGTCTTTTGACAGATCGCATAATCAAGCAAACTCGACACAGGGAGCGATTGTTGCGGAAAATCCACAGCACTCGCAAGAGGATAAGACTGCAGAACAACCAGGAGAAGACCATAAGATTAAAGAAGCCTCTCCTCAGATGATGGTTCATGTTGATGGAGCCGTTAAATCACCCGGTCTGTATGCACTTCAAATGGTAAATCCACGTGTAAACGACGCAATTCAAATAGCAGGTGGCTTGACTGAAGATGCCAACAGTCAAGGCATTAATCTTGCGTCTCCTGTAGAAGATGGTCAAAAAATTTATATTCCTCGAAAGGGAGAAGAGGCACCGCCAGAGATTTTGCAGCCAGAGCAAAATAAAGCTACGAGCAACAAGCAGACAGATAAGAAAAGTGACAAAAAGACAGTTGTAGATATTAATCGAGCAACCGTAGAAGAATTTACCAAGCTTCATGGCGTTGGAGAAGGATTGGCTAAGCGAATTGTTGCAGATAGACAAAAGAATGGACCCTTTAAGACTACTGAAGATTTGATGCGCGTTTCTGGTATTGGTCAGAAAAAGTTTGATCAGCTTAAGGACAATATTCGTGTCTAAGGTGATAGAACAACCCTCTATTGCAAGAAGCGCAACGCTTGATACAGTTCTGATTCATATCCTAGGAATCTGTATGGTGGCTGCTTTAGGATTTTGGTATGTAAAGCATGCGCATACTAGCCTTATGACTGTTGGGGCAGTTTTACTCTTACTTGTAATTATCCTTATCAGATCTTTCTTTATATACGACAGTCAAATGGCGTCAGTGAATCTTTTAGAGTCAACTTCCGTACATGATTTTGAGCTCGTTGTATCAAGAGATTTAGTCTACAAAAATCATGCATGGACTGGTCAAGCGTCTGTCTTTTACCAAGGTGACTGTATTGGATCTGTTGGCATACATGCCAAAGAACCAATCTTACGAGAAACGCATCTGTGCTGCGAAGGTAGATTTACTCGGTATAAAGATAAAGAGTTTTCAGACGAACAATTT
>JAHACE010000255.1 GCA_018376005.1 Atopobium sp.
GAGTCCTGAGCTGCGCGACCCTCCATGCCAGTTCCAACAAATGGAGCGTGGGACTGAATCAGAGGCACTGCCTGACGCTGCATGTTTGCACCCATGAGGGTACGCTTTGCATCGTCGTGCTCAAGGAATGGAATGAGGTTAGCTGCGACGGAGAGAAGCTGACGTGGAGAAACATCCATGTAGTCAACGTCCTCAACAGGAACCTGTGCAGGTGCACCGAAGGAACCGTCGAAGTCGCGGGTACGTGCAATAACGCGGTCTGCATCAACAATCTTGCCGTCTGCGTCAACCTCAACAAACTTCTTAGACTTAGGGTCAATTGGGGTGTTAGCAGGAGCAATAATGTGATTCTCCTCCTCGTCTGCAGTCATCCAAACGATGTCGTCAGAGACAACGCCGCCTGTGACCTTACGATAAGGAGCCTCGATAAAGCCGTACTCATTTACGTGAGCGTACAGTGCCAAAGAGCCGATAAGACCAATGTTTGGTCCCTCAGGAGTCTCGATTGGGCACATACGGGAGTAGTGCGAGTTGTGAACGTCGCGGACTGCGGTAGGAACGTTGGTACGACGGCTGGAGCCGGACTTGTGTCCTGCAAGACCACCAGGTCCCAGAGCAGAAAGACGACGCTTGTGGGTCAAACCAGCAAGTGGGTTTGCCTGGTCCATGAACTGCGAAAGCTGAGAAGAACCGAAGAACTCCTTGATTGCAGCAACAATTGGACGGATGTTGATCAGAGACTGTGGAGTGATGTCGTCTGCGTCCTGAGATGCCATGCGCTCACGAACAACGCGCTCCATGCGGCTCATACCAATGCGGAACTGGTTCTGGACCAGCTCGCCAACGGTACGGACGCGGCGGTTGCCAAAGTGGTCAATGTCATCAAGGTGCTTAGACTCATCACCTGCGTGCACTGCAAGAAGGTACTGAAGAGCTGCAACGATATCCTCTTTGGTAAGGACACGAACGTCTGCAGGAATCTCTTCCCCAAGCTTCTTGTTGATCTTGTAACGACCAACGCGAGCAAGGTCATAGCGCTGCTCGTTGAAGAAGAGGCCGTCAAGCAGTGAACGGGCAGAGTCAACAGTTGGCGGCTCGCCTGGGCGCTGACGACGATAAATCTCGATAAGAGCATCCTCACGTGTGGTTGCAACATCACGCTCAAGTGTGTTGCGAACAACATCGGAATCACCAAGGAGCGAGAGAATCTCGTCGTCGGTAACAGCGATGCCAAGTGCACGGAGGAAAACGGTAGCGCTCTGGCGACGCTTGCGGTCAATAGAGACGACCAGGTGGCCGCGCTTATCAACCTCAAACTCGAGCCATGCACCACGTGCAGGAATGAACTGAGACTTGTGGACCAGAACACCGTTGTCCATC
>JAHACE010000256.1 GCA_018376005.1 Atopobium sp.
GGGTCTGCGCGCGCCAATCAACAAGATGCTGGAGAAGTCCGAGCGCTTTGAGCCATATCCCAACATCGATGAGCTGGCCGAGAAAGCTGGTCAGATTCTCTCGCTCTGCAACACGATGGGCGAGGGTTGGCTGCTCACCGCTGAGATGTGTGACCTCATTGAGACGGGCACACCAAACATTGTCTGCGCTCAACCGTTTGCTTGCCTGCCCAATCACGTTGTGGGCAAGGCGGTCATCAAGCGCCTGCGTCAGATGCACCCCGAGTCCAATATTGTTGCCGTCGACTACGACCCAGGCGCGTCCGAGGTTAACCAGCTCAACCGTATCAAGCTGATGATTTCGGTTGCTAAGGAGAACTACAAGAACGGCGTAAATGGTGAGTTCAAGCTGGAAAACGCCGACGATCCAGTCACCAACGACGCAACCATGCCGTATACTGGCCGCGACAAGTTTGGCCTGGATTCCGTTGTCCGTGAGGGCGGCCACTCTTGCTCTTCGCACCGCGTGTCTGCACTGGAAGCAACCGGTGCTAACCTGGGCGATCTTGGTCGCACCGCGCCTGATCACGGAAAAGATTACGGTTCCATTAGGCTTTCCGAGGAGCAGATGGCTGCTATCGAGCGCGCCAAGAAGAAGGCCGGCGTCAAGTAGTGTGGTCAGCCACGAAGTTGGCGCGCAACCAGCTACAAAGTTGTAATTTGCACGTTAATGAGCCCCAAACTTTGGTTTGGGGCTCATTTTTAACGATTTTGGGCCCAAAAAGGTAAAAAATGCGTTTAGTTGGTGTATTCATTTTGAAAATGAGCCATTTCGACTCAATTAGTAAAAGAAATAGTTAAAACTTTTTCGCTTATCCTGGGCAAACACGAATATAAAAAGTTGAACTAAATTTCTCCATCCCCAACTAAACGCATTTTTTACCACTTGGAGCCTCAAAAAAGGTGATTTTTCACGTCATCGAATTATTTTGTGTATATAGCGTAACGAATATGCAATTTCATGCATAATGACGTTTCTAGCCGCGAAAAAGACGTATCACTACGGTGACAGCATCGCAAAACGCCCTGTTCCGCGCACCTTAACGCATACTCCTACTAGGTCGCGGTCATGTCGCACCCACAGTAAGCCATCTACCTGCGCATCACTTGCTACAGCTGCTTGACGCTCTTTCGCGAAACCACGGTGGTATGCAGCTGCGAAATGCACGGCGCGTAATGGGCGTCAGTCGTCTGGTCAATGAGGCGTTTAACTGCGATTTCTCCCATTTCGTGCTTGGGAACGTGCACGGAGGTAAGCGAAGGCTGGATCAGCTTGCAGATGCGGTCGTCGTCAAAACCCACAACCGAGACATCGCCCGGGACGTCAATTCGTCCAGCACGCGACGCATGCCGTGCTCACGCAGGGGATAGTTCTTGCAGCGCTCCACGTGGCCGACGTACCCGATGGCCTCGTGGCCGTGCTCAACCAGCAGGGTACACGCGCGATACGCTGCGGTTTCGTTGGCGGTAACCACGCAGTCAAACGGCAGCTTGTCGCTCCAACTGTCCACAATCACCAGCGGCAGGCTGAACTCTTCCAGCAAGGAAAACTGATCGTCGGAGACAATCTCGGTGGCGAGAAGAACGACGCCAGCTCCCTCGTTTTGTTCCAGCTCAGCAATGTTTTTCTTGCTAGTAACGGGGTCGGGGAGGTCCAGCGTTACCATCGCCGACGGCAACCCAAGTCTGCGAGCAGCGCGTTCGATGCCGGTATAAACACCTGCTTGAAAGGCGCTTTCGTCGACGATGTGGCCGTTGACGCGCGCAATCGCAAAAATGATGCGAGAAATCTGAGCCGAGCGGCTGTACCCAAGGCGCGCAATGGCCTCCACTTGTCATGGCGTCCCCCTCAAACGTCAAAATAAACAATTCAACTAATACGTTAAAAACGTTTTACCTGCAAGTACTCCATAAAACTAATACATCAACTATATAAAAATTGTATAGATAAAACAACATAGACAATCTTGTTTAATTTGTTTACAATACCTACGTTAAGTGTTTAGACGCCGAGAAACCCGGGCAATAAACAGGTAACATCGGCACAACGGTTGATGTGCCAGCACGGCAATCGCGCGCTCCGCACGCAACCGCCAGCGCATCAACCACATATCAGGACGAGAAAATCTCGTTCTGTCTCGAAGGAGAAGACATGAAAAAGGTAGTCGTAGCTTGTGGTTCCGGTATCGCAACCTCTACTGCAGTTGAGGCAAAGGTCAAGGA
>JAHACE010000257.1 GCA_018376005.1 Atopobium sp.
TGCAAACGTTTCTTTGAGCAGCTCAGACGCTCCTCAGACAAGCTATCAGAAAACCTTCACCATAACGGTTCCAGGTGATTCTTCGGCTATTGCCGATGCTCAGAATAACCTGTTAAGACGCATTAACAGGCGTTTCTCGGCATCCAGCATTAAAGATGTGTATACCAATCACTCAATTGATGCTCAGGCAGTCACAGACGATCTTCAGATGCCTACGCCAAAGAACTTTGGTTTGGATGGCAAGCGCTATCAGTTTACGTACACGTCCTCTAATGACACCATTAGGTTTAATGGTTATCGAGCAACGGTGTATCAGCCTCTGCCTTCTGCGTCTGCGCAGCAGGTAGACATCACCCTAACTGTTACTGATAAGGAGAATCCTGAGGTAACAGTCTCTAAGACGCTAACGGTTACGGTAAGCCCTCTGAATCAAGCTGACATTGATGCGGAGCTTGCTTTGATGAATGAGTCAAAGGCTCATTTCTGGGACGCTCTTGCTACTCCTTCTGGTCAGCAGGATAAACAGGACAGCGTTTCTGAGTCTCTGGCTACACCAAACAAGTTCTATCGCGCTGCAGACGGCTCTTTGACCTGGTCGTATGACGTAAACAATACCGATAAGACCGCAAGTGGCATTGTGCCTTCCGAGTTCGTTACGGTTTCTGCGCTTCTTTCAAGTGCACGTTATTCTCGCTATGCAAGCTTGTATCCAGATAATGAGCAGTTCCAGGCTCTTACCAATCAGAAAGTTTCTGCCACCTTTACTGTGGCGGGCGAGAAGGGCGCTCGATCTGCAGAGGAAGATCCAGACCCAAGTCAGCTTGTTTCCGTCACCCTTTCTGTAGTGGGTCTTGATAAAGACGGCAAGCCTCAGCACTGGGCTCCTACACAGACTATTGAGGTTCGTAAGGGCACAACTGCTGATAAGGTAACGTACGATTACCTGAAGAATAACGGTCTTACCTACGATGCAGCGGGCGGTTATCTATCTTCTATTACGTCTCCTGCACAGGGTTTGACACTCGCAACAGCTCAGGTTAATGGTGCCTATAAGTGGTGGCAGTTCTTTGTGAACGGCCAGCTTTCGGACAAGATGGCAAATAACGTTACCTTGGACGAGAACACAACTATTACCTGGACATATGGTGGTCAGGACAGCTCCATTCCAACTCCTCAAAAAGAGCTGGTTATCAATCCATTTGCTGAGCACCCTAACTACGATGCATCTTGGAGCGGTTTTGGTAGCGGAAACAGTTCCACTACTACGCAGAGCACCCCAATTAACTCTGCAGCCTTGCGCTGGAGTGTTACTGAGGGAACTCAGAATACACCTGGATTTATTTCTGATCAGGTCATTGTTAAAGACACTGTCTATTACGTAAGCGGTTCTACTCTCAAAGCAGTAGACGCTGCAACAGGTAATCTTATTGCCGAGGCACAGATTGGCTCCAAGGTCTCGTACTTTGCACGTCCTCTCTACGTTAATGGCATGATTGTTGTTGCTACCGACGATGGCTGTCTTACCGCTTTCTCGGCAACAACTATGGAGTGCATCTGGAAGACAGAACCGCTGGATACCACTAATACGCTGCAATCTGTTTCTAGCCTGACAGTTAATAACGGCACCATCTTGGCTGAGTTTACCAAGATGAGCGGATTTGACGCAGCTGGTGGCTACATGGTTGCTGTTGACGCTACGACGGGCGCGCTTCGCTGGAAGCAGAACGCACAACCTGCAAATACACCTGGTGCCACCTCTGGTCAGGCTTCGGGCTATTACTGGTCTGGTGCTGCTGCCTCTGGC
>JAHACE010000258.1 GCA_018376005.1 Atopobium sp.
CTGGTCAAGCTTGTCTTTATCAAAGCCAGAAGCGCTCATTGAATTACGAATGGTCTTTCTGCGTTGTGCAAAGGCAGCGTCAATGACCCTCATGGTATGCAAGAGCTCTTCCTCAGAAAGAAGTTTGGAGGTCAGCGGGTTTCTCGCCTGGATGCGATCAAGGCGAACCACAGCAGAGTTAACACGTGGTGGAGGCATAAAGTTGCCGGGGCCCACCTCAAACCTACCAGTAACCTGCGCAAACAAGGACAGCTTTGCCGTATAGGCGCCATATGCCTTGGTGGAGGGCTTGGCGGCAATTCTATCGGCCACCTCTGCCTGCACCATGACTACCGCTCGCTCAAGCGACGGAAGCTCTTGGAAGAACTTGAGGATCAACGTAGCTGCCACCTGATACGGCAGGTTGGATACAAACTTTGTTGGCATCGGGGCGCTCGACGGGGCGCTCGACGCTGTGCTCTGAGCAATGGCGGGAAGCGCGCTGTAGGCCTCGGAGAGCTTCTGCGGCGTGATTGCCAGCGCATCACCCATAACCAGCGCAAACGAGTCTGGATGAGGCTCCTTACAGGTTACTGCTAAGACTTGCTCAAGCTCAGAGTCTGCTTCAAGCGAACAAACCGCGCGTGCGCGGTCGAGCAAGGCAACTGTAAGGGTACCCAGACCGGGTCCAACCTCAACAACTACGTCAGTAGGCTGAAACTCTGCAAGCTGGACGATCTTCTCGATAACATGGTCTTGTACCAGGAAGTTTTGACCCAGCCTATATTTGGTGGCAAGGCCAAAACGTTCCAGCGTTTCTTTAGTGGCTCGCTGATTAGCTAGCCACGATGTCTGATGCGATGCGTGCTCCGACACGATTACTTGTTTGCAAGACGTGGGAACAGAGCGTCTCCCTTAGAGACAGCCAGGCCGCCCTGAAGCTTGCCCCATACGCACTCGCTGCAAGTATCGGTAGAGGTAATCTCTGCCTCGTCAAGGCTCATACGGCGAAGAACCTCAGCAGACGTAGTAGGCATGAATGGCATAAAGAGATGTGCGCAAATGCGGATAGACTCAAGCAGCGTATATATAATCTCTGCAAGCTCTGATGCGCGCTCTGGGTCTTTTGCCACCGTCCAAGGAGCAGCGTCCTCAATATAGTGGTTAGCTGCATGGACAAGCTCCATGATGATGTTCTTAGCGCCCACGTAGTCCATCTTCTCCATGCATGCGGCATAGCGGTCATAGATGCCCTCAGCCAGCTTACGCAGTGGATGGTCTGCAGCAACAGAAGATCCATCAAAAGTTGGAGTGACGCCCTCAAAGTACTTATCGCTCATATTAAGGGCGCGAGAAACCAAGTTACCCCAGCTATTTGCCAGGTCAGC
>JAHACE010000259.1 GCA_018376005.1 Atopobium sp.
TGGTCCGCAATAGCACGGGTAATTGCCTGGCGAATCCACCATGTAGCATATGTTGAGAACTTAAAGCCCTTGGTGTAGTCGAACTTCTCGACAGCACGAATAAGGCCCAAGTTGCCTTCCTGGATAAGATCGAGGAACAACATGCCACGGCCAACATAGCGCTTAGCAATTGAGACGACAAGACGAAGGTTTGCAGAGATAAGCTGCTGCTTAGCGTCAAGTCCTACGGACTCAATACGCATAAGACGTCGCTGCTCTGCACGGTTGAGCTCGATGAGGCCATCCTCAAAGTCCTCCAGCTTCTGGGAAGCCGCAGTACCTGCCTCAATCTTCATAGCAAGGTGAACCTCTTCTGATGCAGTAAGCAGGTCTACCTTACCAATCTCTTTAAGATACATGCGGACAGGATCGCCGGTAAGCATAACTGTGGTGGTATCTGAGCGACGAGCACGAGCGCGAGAAGAACGTTTTGGCTTAGAGACTTTTGCCTTAGAAACAGAGCGGAGAGCCTCTTTGACCTCACGTGCCTCATTTACGGCATCAAAATCTTCATCATCTTCATCTTCAAAATCAGATGAGTCATCCATGTCATCATCGGATGAAAAATCATCCTCTACGGCGTCATCTTCAATGGCGAAAGAAACGGTTGCTTCAGATGCGGTAGTAATCTCTACACCTTTAACGCGCAGCGAATCATACAGATCAGAAAGCTCATCATCGTTAACGTCAACGTCACGAATGGCAACCTGAATATCGTCTTCGCTGATACTACCGTTAGACTTTGAAGAACTTACCAGATCATCAACAATTTTAGTAAGCTCATCTGAGAGTTTGACCTCTTCATTTGCCTTTTTTGCAGCCACAAATATCCTTTCGATAGATTAGCGCAAATCTTTATACCCAAAAGTATCTCTACCTAATCAAACTACTCATTTTAATGTATAAAAATCAGATGAGTAGCATCCCCATAAAATGAGTATTTTCTACTGCCCCGAAGTAAGCCTCTTGCCTAGCTCAAGCGCTCGTGTCTGAAGCTCCTGCGCAGCAGCAAGTTGCTCTTCAGCAAGTGTTCCGCTTGAAGACTCCCCTGCATAAGAACTGGAGCGCAAATTTGATCGAATTTCTCTCAATTTACGCTGTACCGAGTAGTAGTCAACAGTGTCCACAATAAACTCAAGCGAGCGACGCGTATCGGAGTTGCCCTCAGATATCACGCGACCAGAAGAAAGAATAGCTGCCGCATTTGGCTCAACAGCCGCAGCCGCGGCAACAACCTGCGCTGGCGTAGCGCCCTCTGGAGTAGCAAGCATGGCCCATGCCATGGTTTGATGACGAGCATCGGCCCAGACAAAGTCTGCAATACGACGGATCATCATATGGCGGAACCTCGTCATACGGTGGAACATCATCGTATGAAGGACCCTCGGCATAAGCTGGAGTTTTAGCAGCAGGGTTGTAAGAAGAATTATACGAAGAGGTGTGAGCACTCTTCTGAGGCTGTTTGCGCGCCATCTTTGAAGTGCGCGAATCTGCAGCGTCATCTTGAATAGGCACGGCCTTAATTGCGCGCTTTGCTTCCTCGACATCAATATGAAGCAAATCGGACACACGAAGTGCATACTCGCTCAGCAGCACCGATGTCTTGAGCGGGG
>JAHACE010000260.1 GCA_018376005.1 Atopobium sp.
CCACTCGTCCTCAGAAACGCCCTCAAGAGCAGTCTTTGCAGCCGCAAGGACGGTAGCACTCTGAGCAGCGTCTTTGGTAAGACCCTTCTCAACGCTCTTCTGATCAAGGGTGACGTGTGCGCCTTCATATAGGAAACGGGACTTCTCAATGACGTCTGGGCTTACTGTGGTACGAGGACGAAGAATCTCGGAGAGCAGGTCATACCAGCTTGGACGAGTTGCGTAAATCTCACCTGCGTCAGTTGCATTGTCCTGAACAGGCTCAAGACCTGCGCCCACAAGCTCTGGAATCAGAACAGTTTTTGCAAAGGTCTGGTTGTCCATATTGGCAAGATACGTTGCGTTAATCCAGTTCAGACGCTCTGGATCGGACTTAGCAGGGTTCTTGGAAACGTGGTCCAGAGAGAACTGAGATGCCAAAACGTCACGAGGAACAATGGTTGTCTCGCCATCAAGTGACCAGCCGAGAAGAGCCAGGTAGTTGACAAAGGCATCTGCAAGATAGCCCTGGTCACGATATTCCTCAACAGAGGTTGCTCCATGGCGCTTGGAGAGCTTCTTGCCGTCAGGACCCAAAATCATGGAGATGTGTGCGAAGGTTGGAACGGGTGCGCCCAGAGCCTCGTACACCATAATCTGACGAGGAGTGTTGGACAGGTGGTCATCGCCACGAATGATGTGGGTAATGCCCATATCAGCGTCATCAACAACGGTGGCAAAGTTATAAGTTGGGGTGCCGTCAGAACGGAAGATGATAAAGTCATCAAGCTCGCGAGCGTTAAAGGTTACGTCACCGTGAACGGCATCGTGGACAATAACGTCGCCGCGGCCCAGAGGAACCTTGATACGGATGGTATAAGGCTCGCCAGCATCAATTCTGCGCTGTGCCTCTGCAGGATCAATGTTTCTGCAGGTACGCTGATAGCCCTGGAAGGGGTCGTGACGCTCTTCTGCGGCCTTCTTGTCTTCAGCAAGCTTCTCTGGCGTGCAGAAGCAAGGGTATGCCTTGCCCTCTGCCAGCAGTTTGTTTGCTGCCTCACGATACAAATCAAGACGCTCAGTCTGGCTATAAGGACCGCAATCGCCGCCCTTATCGGGGCCCTCGTCCCAATCAAGACCAAGCCACTTCATGGCGCGCAGAATGATCTGAGTGTTCTCCTCAGTTGAGCGCGTAGGATCTGTGTCATCAATACGAAGAATAAACTTGCCACCATTTGCGCGAGCAAAAGCCCAGTTATAGATAGCAGTACGCGCACCTCCGATGTGCAACTTACCTGTTGGGGATGGCGCAAAACGTACTCTAACCTGCTTCTCTGACAAAACTCCTCCTTGGCAGTTATTTTCTAGCGAGAAAATCTAGTTT
>JAHACE010000261.1 GCA_018376005.1 Atopobium sp.
TGGAGGGACTTTCTTGAAACAGCGTAGACTACTTTTTATGCTTGTACTTACACTTGTGCTTTCTACCAGCATTGTGTTTACGGCTTGCACTCCTAACATCGGCGGACCATCTCCTGAAGAGATTGCTGCTCAGAAGGAAGCAGAAGAGAAGAAGGCTGCACGCGCTCCGTTTGTGGGCGTTTGGGAAGCAAAGTCTATTAGTGATCCTAGCCAGGGAGATATCCCCGAGAGTGTTTACCCAACGGCAGTAGAATCCATGAAGTCAATTTACGGCTATGACTTTGCTGATGACGGCACGGGTAATTTTATCCGTTTTGGCGCTCAGAAGCCTTTTACCTGGTCTGTTGATGCCAATGGAAAACTTACTATCACCCTTGCAGGTAATGCTGGAAGTTACACGGCAACTGTTGATTCCTCAGGTCAGATGACCATTGAGGGTTCTGACGGTTCCAAGGCAGTATTGAAGCAAGTTACTAAAACATCTGGTGATTATTCCAGCTTTAAGTACAAGCCTTTTGACGCAATGGCAGACAAGGGCACTATTGCGTATAACTTCTCTTCTACTAAAGGCGAATACAAGATGCGCTTTAAGCTGAAGACTGAGGTGGACAAGGTTCTTATCGATAATGACGATCTCTATGTCAGGTATGTTGGTATTGCTAAATCCCCAGATGGTTACTCTGAAGGCTATGTCTTTGAGATCATCAATAGATCTGAAAATTGGGTAAATTGTACCTTTAAGTTAGATAATTCTGATGATTCCGTATGGGCTAACGATTCCAACTATCTTGAGGCCGGCGAGAGGGTCTTTGCATTTGTTATTAATGATTCTTATCAGAAAAAACCTCTTGCTGATCAGACTGAGGTAAATGCAGTTGTTGAGTACTACCACATCAAAGGTGGTAAGAGCATGGAAGACACTAAGACAGAAAACGTTGACCTGATAATCTCTCAGAAGAAGTAAGTGTGCCGTTGATAATGAGACAAGTACGTACACATAAAACATTTACGTGTTGAACGTGGAATACAGAGACGTCACCTGTACAATGGGTGGCGTCTATTCTTTTACTGACCGCTCTTTAGAGTTTAAGAAAGAAGCGTGATTAATCATGCAGAAGGCCTTGATTTCGATTGATTACACCTATGATTTTGTAGCAGATGACGGAAAGCTGACAGCAGGTGCGCCAGCTCAGGCTATTTCAGATGCTATTTATGAGGCTACAAAGTGCGCTTTTGATCGTGGCGATTATATTTTCTTTGCTATTGATGCTCACGATCCAGAAGACAACTTCCATCCAGAGTCTAAGCTTTTCCCACCCCACAATATCATTGGCACAAGTGGTAGAGACCTGTTTGGCCCT
>JAHACE010000262.1 GCA_018376005.1 Atopobium sp.
CACGGGTTTCTCGGGAGAATTTGGTCTTACTTCTGCAACATCCCCTGAGCCAGCAATTAACGCTCAGATGCTCAAGCGCTCTAGAAAGCACTATGTTGTTGCTGATTCTTCTAAGCTGGGCACTACTTCCAACTTCCAGTTTGGTTCTGCAGAAGACATTGACCTGCTCATTACTGATACAGGTGCAACTGACGAGCAGATCAAAGAGCTCAAAGCCGCAGGACTTAAGGATGTTGTCTGCGTCACTCCTTCTATTCTTCCTGCTAAGTAAGACTTGCACTTCATCATTATTTAAGCGAACACAAAATGGCGGCCTTTTACAGGCCGCCTTCTTACATCGCAAAATTTTTACGTGTAATTGTGTTTAATCGCATTCAGCTACACGCACCCACCGAAGTTCAACAGGACCATCTGTCGAGCAGCTTGCTGACCAAGCAGCGATTAGCTTTCCAAAGCCTCAAATGACTTAAAGCCTTCGCCGATTGCCTCGTGGACCTCTGAAACAAATACCAGTGCATCGGGGTCAATCTCGGAAACGATAACTTTCAGCTGAACAACCTCCGTACGACCAAGAACGCACATCAAAACAGGCTTGTGCGCACCACTCCACAGTCCGCGCGCCTGAAGCTCCGTACAGCCACGATTAAGGTTATAAAGAATCTCGTGAGCGATTGCATCGTGCTCAGAGGAAATAATGTAAACGCAGCGCTCAGATCTTGGTCCGTCGATGACAAAGTCAATCATTTTTCCTGTGACAAAGATTGCCAAGGTAGAATACAGACCGTTTTCTAACGAGAAGACCGGAATAGCCGCAATAATAATGAGAATGTCTACAATAATGATTGCAGTGCCTGATGGAATACCAAAGCGCTTGGAAACCGCCTGAGCAATGATGTCTGTACCACCGGTATTTCCACCCGCTCTAAATACAAGGCCAAGACCAAAACCACAGATAATACTGCCCCACAAAGCAGCAAGCATAAGATCATTGGCGCCAAGAGCTGGTAAAAAAGGTGCAAATAAATCGACAAAAATGCTGGAAATTAAGAAGCCTACAACGCTCTTGAGCAAGTATTTTTTGTTGCCGCTTTTTGCAACAAAAGCCATCAAAATGATATTCATAGCGATTGTTTGCATGCCAACAGGCAAATCAAAACCAAAAGGCAACGCAACAGCTCTAATGATCGTTGCAAAACCAGTAATACCACCAGCCGCAAGTCCGTTAGGAACTTCAAATACATCAAGGCCAACTGCAAAAATTGCACAGCCAAGGACGATAAAGAACGAATCTTTAAAGGTCTTTTGCCAAGTAGATTTTTGCACACTAATCCTTTCCGCCAACAACCCAGCGATG
>JAHACE010000263.1 GCA_018376005.1 Atopobium sp.
TCTGCCAAGGCCAACGTACAAGAAACTTCGTAGTGTCATCCAGGACGGCAAGCCGCTTGACCTCGACATTGCAAACGAGGTTGCGCATGCCATGAAAGAATGGGCACTTGAAAAAGGTGCTACTCACTTCACGCACTGGTTCCAGCCTCTCACAGGTATTACTTCCGAGAAGCACGACAGCTTTATGACTCCTCAGGGAAACGGCACTATTTTGATGTCCTTCTCGGGAAAAGAGCTGGTACAGGGCGAGCCTGACGCATCAAGCTTCCCTTCTGGAGGCCTACGCGCCACTTTTGAGGCTCGCGGTTACACGGTTTGGGATCCTGCAAGCCCAACTTTCATCAAAGATGAAGTCCTCTGCATTCCAACTGCATTTATTTCATACACCGGAGAAGCTCTGGATAAGCGCACTCCTCTGCTTCGCTCCCAGGTTGCCCTAGAGAAGCAGGCCAAGCGCGTTCTTGCACTCTTTGGACAAGAGCCCTCACGCGTTGTCACAAACATTGGACCTGAGCAGGAGTACTTCCTTATCAAAGAGGAAGACTTTGAGCAGCGCCCTGACCTTATTCTTTGTGGTCGTACCCTCTTTGGTTGCGAACCAAGCAAAGGTCAGGAGCTTGACGAGCACTACTTTGGTGCCATTCGTCCAACCGTCAACAACTTCATGAAAGAGCTTGATGACGAGCTCTGGAAGCTGGGTATCCCTGCAAAGACCAAGCATAACGAGGTTGCTCCTTGCCAGCATGAGCTTGCACCTGTCTTTGAGCAGGGCGCACTTGCTATTGACAACAACCTTCTAACCATGGAGAAGCTCAAGCTTCTTGCACCGCATCACGGTCTTGCCTGCCTTGAGCACGAGAAGCCCTTTGAGTACGTCAATGGCTCTGGTAAGCACGACAACTGGTCACTCTCTGCAGACAACGAGAACCTGCTCGAACCTGGCGATAAACCTGGCGAGAACCTTCGCTTCCTGGTCTTCCTTGCGTGCCTTGTTGCCGCTGTTGACTCTCATGCAGACCTTCTGCGCATGTCTGTTGCATCTGCTGGAAACGATCACCGTCTTGGCGCAAACGAGGCTCCTCCTGCGATTGTCTCAGTCTTCTTAGGCGCTGCGCTTTCTGTAATTGTTGATGATCTTATCACTGGCTCTGATGTTCACGGTGCAAAGCGCACTCGCATGGACCTTGGCGTACCAACACTACCTGCAGTCCTTAGGGACAACACAGACAGAAACCGTACCAGCCCCTTTGCGTTTACTGGTAACAAGTTTGAGTTCCGTATGTGCGGCAGCCAGCAGAACCTCTCTGATCCTAACGTCATTTTGAACACCATTGTTGCCGAGCAGTGTGAC
>JAHACE010000264.1 GCA_018376005.1 Atopobium sp.
AAACGTGCCGCCCTTGGAAATGAGCGCGCGAGAAGACACTGCAAGTTTGAAGTCTTCCTCCAGCTGCTTGAGGACGTTGGCGTCAACGGGAGCCATCTGGTACAAAATGCCGAGAAGCTCGTTGTTGACGTGGAGTTCTTCTTCAAAATTGGCTGGGTATGTTGGGGCAGGGGCAGGAGCTTCATTCTGATTGATTACCTGCGTAGAAGTTTGGGATTCAGAAGCTGTAATGCTAGAGGCAGAACTTGTTGCACTCATTGCCTGCTGCAATACTGAAGGAGCAGCTTCAAGCGTCTTCTCTTCATCGGAGCCGTCGTAGGGGTTATAGGTTACGGTAAGCGAGATGGTTGGCTCAGGCACTACAGGTTCGGGCACTGTCGGCTCAGCAGTTTTAGACTCTGGAGCTGGCGTTTCGGTCTCGTCAGGTTCTGGAGATGCGTCATCAGCGGTTCCAGCGGGCTCTGGAGTGACATCATCGGCAGATTCTTGCTGGAGATCTTCCTCAGGCGCCTCTGCAGTAGGCGCTGTTGCAGCTGGCGCTTCAGCAGCAGACTCCTCTGCGATTGGTGCTGTTTCTGCAACAGACAGTTCCTCCGAGCTCTCCGCGATAGGCAGCTCCTCTGGCTCCGTTGGCTCTTCTTGGGTATGAAGTTCTTCCGCTTCAGGCTCCGTCTCAACTACCAGGTGCTTTGGCTTGAGAGCTCGAATGGACTTTGCTCCACGGCGGCGCTTCCAAGGCTTGCCGTTGTTTTGCGACTCGACGTTTTTCTCGCCAGCTACAAGGGCAGCCTCAAAGGTGTCAAAAGTCAAAAGCGTTGCGTAGACGTAACCCTTTTTGAAGGCTGTGATCTTAATGAAATCGGGGCAGGCCTCCATGAGAGCGCGGATGTCGTCAAAGCCAAAATCCTGCGGTGCAAGGTCGTCTTCAATGAGCACACCCTCAACGGTAGAGAGGGGAGTCTGTTTGGAGACGCCAATGGTTGATTTGAGTAGTTTATACAGGTAGAGAGCGTGTTCTTGTTTTATAACAGCCATGATGCTCCTGAGATAGTAGTTAGTGGACTACATACTACTCGATTTTGAGAGCTGCAGTTAGAGCCGCAGGTTTAGCAATTACTCAGTATGCCGCAAAGGCAGCACTTCAATCCGAGGCTGGAAGAAAGTTGCTTGCCACAACGGCTTCTAAAGCTGCCAACTTGGCTGGCAATATCGCTAAAGAGCAGCTTACCGCTGGGTTTAATGCTCATATTAGGCCAGCACTGCCAAGTGGCGATGCTATTCAGTCATCAGTCGCTCGTGCTCAGTCTGCGCTTCGTTCGGCTCAGACTTCAGTTTTGGCTGCTCAGGCACAGCTTCAGTCTAATCTAGAGAATCGTTTTTCTCGCCCAAAGAACAAGCTTTCAAAGCAGCTTGCAAGCACTGCAGAGTCGCTTGAAGAGATGGGGGAGACCCTGGCCGAGCACCAGGATGCTGCCGCAGATATCGCAGTTGCAGATGTTGAATTGCTGCTCAAAGCGGACAGGAATCTGACGCTCTGTTAGCTTCTACCAAGAAGCGTAAATCGTTTAGAAACGTTGCAATTGCCGGTGGCGTTGTGGCTGGTGCTGCTCTTGGTTTAGCTGCATACGGCGCTTATTCCATTGCTCCACGCAAGCAAAATGATCGCCTGCTTCTGGAGCGCTGGCACGAGATTGCTCGTCATCGCTATGCTCACCGTGGCCTCTACAACAACGAGGCGGGCATTCCAGAGAACTCCCTGCTTGCTTTCCGCGCAGCTGTCGAGAAGGGCTTTGGCTCCGAGGTTGATGTTCACCTGACCGCAGACAACAAGTTGGTAGTTGTTCACGATTCAGCACTTGATCGCCTCTGTGGCGTACAGAAGATTGTTGAGGAGTCCACGCTAGAGGAGCTTCGTGGTTTGAGGCTTCTTGCTACCGACGAGCAGATTCCAACATTTGAGGAAGTCCTTGAGGTTTATGCATGGAGTGGCTCCGGTGAGCTACCTGCACCTTTGATTATTGAGGCTAAGACACGCAACAATAACGCTGAGCAGCTGACAGAAAAGATTATGCAGGCTCTTGATCTTCGTCCCGTTCGTGCATGCATCGAGAGCTTTGACCCTCGCATTTTGCAGTGGCTGCGTCAGAACCGTCCTGAGATGCTTCGCGGCCAGCTCTCAGAGAATTTCCTGGTTGACCGTCAGACTAAGCACATGAACATTGCTACACGAGCTGGCGCTACAGCTCTCTTTGGTAATTCTGTTGGTCGCCCAGACTTCATTTCATACAAGTTTGAAGATCGCAAGAATCCCTTTGTTAAGCTGGCTTGCAATACCATGGGCGCACATCTCATTACCTGGACCGTTAGGAGCGAGGAGGACATGATTGCCTCCGAGCTTGAAGGTGCGCCTGTCATTTTTGAGGGATTCATTCCAACTCCCGCGTCGCTGATCAACTAGCTTTCCAGCTGGCGAGAAGAACGTTTGGCTTAAATTACGGCCAAAATTTATAGGTTTATCTGGGACTCCACGGGTTTCTCGCCCGTGGAGTTTCTTGTAAAAGTTCCTTAAGATTGTTGTATGAATATATGTACATATATCAATTTAAGGAGTAGACTAGGCATAACAACAACCCAAGGAGGAGCTATGAGCTCAAAGACAAAGGTGAAAATTGCTCGCATTGTCTGTTCTGCTGTTTTGCTAGGTATTGCTTACGCGGTTGAACACGCATTTGACCTGCAGCTC
>JAHACE010000265.1 GCA_018376005.1 Atopobium sp.
ATACGAGCGCCCTTGCTTACCGGTAGAGCGTACTGCTCAAAACACTCGCGAAGCTCGGTAGCAAACGTTGCAAACGAGCCCGCAACACCGCCGCCAATCAAGAACATGGCAGGATCAACCACGCACGAAACCTGCGCCATAGCAAGACCCAGGTAGTGGCACATCTTATGGATAGCAAGGGTTGCGCATTCGTCGCCCTGAGCGTGAGCTCTAAACACGGACACCGTATCAGTCTCGTGCTCAACGTTCACAGGAACAACACCGCGAGAAACGCATTCCTCCAGGTACAGGCGGACAACACCCTTAGCAGAAGCATACTGCTCCAGGCAACCGTGGCGACCACAACCGCAGGTCAACGTCTCTTCTGGCTCAACAATGATGTGACCAATCTCACCGCCCGCGCCAAAAGCACCCGCAGCAAGCTTGCCGTCTACAACAACACCTGCACCAACCCCGGTACCCAGCGCAATCAGCACAAACGACGGCACACCCACGGCAACGCCAGCCCACGCTTCGCCCAGAGCAGCGGCGTTAGCATCGTTGACAAACGCAATGGTTGCGTTCGGCAGGCACATATTGATTGCCTGCACCAATCCCTCAGGATCAATGTCTACATTGGCGAGAAGACCAACGGTTCCATCATCTGCAACAGGACCTGGAATATCCAAACCACACGCAATAACATCGTTGCGGCTTGCTTTTTGGCCATGAACAATCAGCTTAATAGCATCGGTTACCGTCTGATAACCGCCCTCGTTATCAAGTGCGGGTGTCTTGACCTTCTGCTCAGAAAGTAGCTCTCCCTCTGCAGAGAAGAGTCCCAGCTTGATGGTGGTGCCACCAACATCAATGCCCAATACGTATTCCATAAAACCCCCTAGTTGCCGCGCTTAAGCGCACCCTCAACAAGCTGCGCAAGAACGTCTTCAACAGCGTATCCTGCAGCCTCAATAGCCATTGGAACAAGGGAGGTCTCAGTGAGTCCTGGGAATGTCTTTAAGCCCATGACCAATACGTGATGTCCATCCCAAATAAAATCAATACGAGCAAGATCTCTGCAGCCATAAGCGGTGTACACCTCAAGAGCAGCGCGCTCAAGAGCCTCACGAGCAGCAGCTGGATCTGCGCCAAGTGCTGCCAAAGACTCAGGACGAACGGGGCAGAAGTGCTGAATACGCTCTGGATCAAGACGAGCATCCGTGTCGTAAATACCCTTGGTCACTGAAATCTCTACTGGTGGCAGGGTTTTCTCGCCATCTGCGTCAGAGAGCACGGTAACGCTTACTTCAACGCCATCAACCCACTGCTGGATAATGACGGAGTCGTCAAAACCAAGTGCGCCGAGCCAAGGTCTTTGAATGCACTGGCAGTCAGCACAATCTGAGGAGGCCAGATGACCTCGGACTCCTCCTTTGACCAGGCCTGGCGCACAATAAACGGCATGTCAGCCTTGTTCCAGGCTGCTCTACAAGATGCAGGCCTTGAACCCACATACGGAATCTTGAGGAACTCCAAAAGTGCAGGTACTGCGCCGTCTTCTCCGCCCGCACCGTGAAGACACACAAACGCAACATCGGGTTTCTCGGCACGAAGGGTATCTACCAGGTGGGCGTCAGCGTCAAGCGGCAAAACCTCATAGCCACGCTTCTCCAAAGCCTCAGAGACAAGAGCTCCACTTTTGAGCGAGAAGTTCCTCTCAAATGAGGCTCCACCCATAATGACAGCAACTTTTGTAGCCATACTTAACACTAGACAGCCTGCGGATTGCCTCGTGGATGCGCTCTGGCGTCTCAAATGAGTAGCATAGGCGCATACTTGAACTAATACGCTGGTCAGGATAGCAATAAACACCTGGTACAAAGGCAACTCCCTCTTCAATTGCACGAGGAAGCAACTGCTCAGTGTTGAGGTATGGCGGGAAGGTTACCCACAGGAACAAACCACCCTCTGGCTTAGTCCAGGTAACGTCTTTGGGGAAGAACTCTGCAAGCGCTGCCAGCATGGCGTCTTTTCTCTCTTTATAGCGAGACTTAGATACCTCAAGGGCCGCTTGCCAATCAACCTCATTGAAGTAGTGCTCGGCAAGAATCATGTTAAAGGGGCTGGTACATAGGTCAGAACCAGACTTAGCAAGGTTAATGCGCTCAAGGAAGTGACGAGGTGCAACCATCCATGCAAGACGCAGTCCTGGGGCAAAAATCTTTGACGTGGTTCCCAGATAAATGACATTTGGATCAAGCGTCTTAAGGCGTGTTAGATCTTCTCCCTCAAATCGGATAAGACCATACGGATCATCCTCAACAACAGGAATGTTGTACTGGCGAGCCAGCTCAAGAAGACGGAGGCGCCTTGGCATAGACATGGTGATGCCGGCAGGATTGTTAAAGTTAGGAATAACGTAGATGAACTTAGGCTTTCTGCCTTGGTCTGCAAGCTCTTTGAGCTTTGCTCCAAGCAGGTCTGTTCTGATACCCTCTTCGTCCATATCAATGGTGTGAACAGTAGGCTCATACGCAGAAAATGCCTGGAACGCGCCAAGATAGCTTGGACCCTCACAGATAATATCGTCCCCTGGGTTAAGAAAGACACGACCCAAGAAATCAAGCGCCTGCTGGGAACCAGAAGTCAAAATCATCTCGTCAGGATCAGCCTCGACGCCCTGAGCAGCTAAAATCTTGCAGATGGTCCTTCTGCACTCAATGCGGCCATCAGAGTTGCCATACTGAAGAGACCTAAGTCCCTCAACAGCAACGCAGCGTCGAGCGCACTCTGCAACCTGGTCAAGTGGCAGCGAAGAAATGTCTGGCAGACCACCAGACGCCATCTTTGGGCAAAATTGTGCCGAAAAGATGTGCTTATTGTTTTAGGACGTAGTCTTTTTAGTATCGCTCAAATAACAATAAATAACAGGGTAAAATATGACGCAATTGCTAAACGGTTTCTGTTGACCGGTAAAATAACTGGTCACACCTATTTTTGTAGAGAGGATTTTTATGGATAGCGCACATAACACTGTTGAATTGAACGCAGCGCTTTCAAATCCCCGCGATGATATCGCTAAACTTGATGAACTTGAGAAGAAGCTCTTTGCTCTCAACTACGCAGCTAATGAGATTGGCTCTTTTGGACCATGCATTGATCCAAAAAAGGCTGCTGAAGAGCGTGGAGAAGCCCTGGCAATCCTTGGCGAACAGGTCCAGGAGACCCTCTGTGATCCTGCTGTTGGCGCACTGCTTGATAGACTTCACGAGAATCGCGCTCTACTTGATGAGACTCATCGCGCACAAGTTAAAATTCTTCGTCGCGATAGAAGCCAGCTGGTAGATGTACCTGTTGAGCTTCAGAGCAACTTTGTTCGTCTTACCACAGAGGCTAATGAGGTCTGGGAGCAGGCAAAGAACAGCGATGACTGGTCACTCTTTGCTCCAAAGCTGGATAGCTTAATTGAGCTTCGCAAAGAGATGTGCCAGGCACGTGATGCTTCCAAAGACCCATATGATCTCTTACTCAGCGATTTTGAGCACGGCACCAACAGAGAGTTCTACAACACCTTCTTCAATAATTGAGGGTAAGTTTGATGTCAACCGTCAGTGGGACCTTGCAAAAGACCTGGTAAAGCTTCAGGGTCTTGACGAGGACGCTTATTGGCTTGGTAAAACTGAGCACCCTTACACCGGTGGCCCTGGTATCGGCTTTGTTATGGTTGCCAGCCACGCTTACGAGAATAACGTTCTCTCCAACGTTTATTCCATGCTGCATGAGAACGGTCACGCCCTCTACGAGCAGGGAATCAACTGGGAGTACCGCTTTACTTCTCTGAGCACTGGTACTTCTATGGGCATGCACGAGTCTCAGTCCAGGTTCTTTGAGAACTACGTTGGCCTTTCTGAAGCATTTGCCGAGCCTCTTATTCAGCTTATGCGCAAGCATTTCCCTGGCCAGCTTAATCGCGTCACTGCCTTCCAGCTCTTCTCGGCAGCTAATAGGGTACAGCCAAGTCTCATCCGCACTGAGGCGGACGAGCTCACCTATCCTCTGCACATCCTCATCCGTTATGAAATGGAGCAGGCACTTTTGTCTGGCGAG
>JAHACE010000266.1 GCA_018376005.1 Atopobium sp.
GGAGTACGCAAACGCATACTCCGAGCTCAACGACCCCGTTGACCAGGAGGAGCGCTTTGCTGCCCAGATGGAGGCTAAGCGTCAGGGTGACGAGGAGGCCATGGAGTACGATTACGACTTCATCCGCGCACTTGAGTACGGCATGCCACCAGCGGGCGGCATTGGTTATGGCATCGACCGCATGATTATGCTTTTCTGCGACCAGCCTTCAATCCGCGACGTCCTTCTCTTCCCACAGCTCAAGCCCGAGAAACGCTAAGAGCTTGGAACTTTAGCTGCCCCACGCAGCACACAAACGCATCAGCCCGGTATCCGCTCGTTGCAGGTACCGGGCTTTTTGTGTGGTTCGTACGGAGGAGAAAAATCCAACGCGAGTCGTATGTTTGCAGAGCCTTCTGATGGGTATAAACCAGAAATATATAGAGAGTTTTGAGAGGTTTCAGCACATGTTTGATAAATTCACTGACAGAGCGCGTAAAGTCATGAGCTTGGCTCAGGACGAGGCTCGCGGTCTTGGCCAGATGTATGTCGGTACCGAGCACCTGCTACTTGCTCTCATCAAAGAGGGGGAGGGCATTGCTGCTCAGGCTCTGGCTAAGCTGGAGGTCTCGTATGATGAGGCCCTAGCAACCGTAAAAGAGCTCACCACGGGCGCAGGAGACCCTATTCCTGGCGGCCACATTCCGTTTACTCCTCGCGCAAAACGCGTGCTAGAGGACGCGTACAGAGAAACCATGACCCACGGTCAAAGCTATATTGCAACAGAACACCTGCTCTTGGGTATTGTATCCGAGGGTAACGGTCGTGCTATGGATGCCCTGCGTACTATGGGTGTCTCGGGCGATGCCGTAAGAAACGCCGTTGATGAGCTGGTTGCTCAGACTCCAGAAGATGCATCAGCTGGTCCTCGTATGGCAGAGCCTCGCATTGAGGGTGGCATCTTTGGCATGCCTGTTGGCGCTGGTCAGATGCGTCCTAACGCAAACGACGACGCTTCCATGTTGGAGCAGTTTGGCCGCAACCTTACTAAGCTTGCTGCAGATAAAAAGCTTGACCCTGTTATTGGCCGTGACCGCGAGATTGAGCGTGTCATGCAGGTTCTTGCCCGCCGCCAGAAGAACAACCCACTTATCCTGGGCGATCCCGGCGTTGGTAAGACCGCCATTGTTGAGGGTTTGGCTCAGCTCATTGCATCCGGCAACGTTCCTGACATCCTGCGCGGAAAGCAGGTCTGGACACTTGACCTGGCAAGTCTGGTAGCAGGATCCAAGTATCGCGGTGAGTTTGAGGACCGCATGAAGAAGGTTGTTGCTGAGCTGGAGAAATCCAAGAATGACGGAGAAATCCAGGTCATCGGTGCAACTACGGCAGAAGAGTATCGTAAACATGTCGAGAAGGACGCTGCGTTTGAGAGGCGTTTCCAGCCAGTCAACATCGGCGAGCCAAACACCGACGACACCATTTCTATCATTCACGGTCTTCAAGATCGCTACGAGAAGCACCATCACGTCCACTATACCGAGGCCGCTATCAAGGCTGCCGTTGCGCTTTCGAGCCGTTACATCCAGGACCGTTTCTTGCCAGACAAGGCAATTGACGTCCTGGATGAGGCTGGTGCTCGAGCTCGCATCCACAAGATGAGCCTTCCACCAGAGATTGCCCAGGTAGACGCAGATCTTCTCCGCGTTCGTACCCAGAAGTCTGAGGCAGCAAGCGCTCAGGAGTTTGAGCAGGCAGCTCGT
>JAHACE010000267.1 GCA_018376005.1 Atopobium sp.
ATCTTGTCGTATACCGCAAACTCTACCGATCCTACGGTGCGAGCAGCGGGAGAACGCGTGGTTTCTCGCTTTATTAAGGGCACGCTTGCAGAAGATGACTTTGAGGCTATTTCAGAGGAATTTGTTGACGGAGGCGTTCTTTCCTTAGCGGTTACCAAGGCCCAGCGTCTTATTAGCGAGAAAAACTATCAAGACGCAGAACTGCTCCTACGTGAAGCGCTGGACTCCGTTGATGGCAATAACACCTACACAGATACAACCACCACTCAGTGGCGCGTATTTATGAACTACGTCGATCGCGTGCTCTACAACAGAATTCTCTCTAATCCCGAGAAAAACACTCGTCTAGCTCCTATGTCTTACTTTGAGGCTCACCTTTTGGTATCTATTGCTCAGACGCTCCAGGGACAAACTCAAAGTGCTCTTCAGCACGCGAGAAGGGCTGTTGAGATTGCTCCTCTTAGCATGAGTGCAAGGCTACACCTCTCCCACTGTCTTGAAGAGTCGCTGGACATTACTGCAGCGGCAGATGAGCTCAAGAAGCTCCTACTGCTTGCCCATGACCCCGAGAGTATCGGATTTGGTTATTACCGCATGGCGTTCTTCCAATGGAGACTCAGGCATCTGAAAGCCGCCCAAGCTTGTTATCAGTTTGCCTTGAAGTTCTTACCAGGTGCTACGTTTATTATTGGTACCGAGACGGCTATTCTTGCGCAAACAGAGCCTGAGTTTAGCTGCGATGAACTGAGCGACGATGAGATTTACGCCACGCTCATAGAAAATCAAATTCCTGTTGCTCCAACAGATGAAGTCTCTACTATTTTCTTGGATGGCACGCGAGCCTCGCTTGATGCAGAGCTCTTTAGTGTTGCCAAGAACTTCATGATGAATCTAGGAATAATGACTAAAGACGACGTCTACTTTGACATGCTCAACTCCATTGAAGGAGAGCCTGATAGATAAGATAGCTCAACTCAAACTCACAAAGAATTGGCATAAAAAAGGAGTTCCGATTTCTCGGAACTCCTTTTGCACAATGTGCTGTGGCTTTTACAGCTCATTCATTACACGAACAAGCTTTACCGCATAGTTCTTATCCATTGCCCACGTTCCAGCAAGCTTGCGGATAATGTTTGCCTTCCTAGCAAGAATCCATGCACCGTAGCGAGGGTCTACCTCTTGAGCCTTGCTTGGATCAACGGTCAGTGGCTCATAACCTGCGTATGCACGAAGGTGCAAAGCCTGTGCACGTAGTCCCTTAAGAACGGTATCAAATGAGAGTCCGCGCGCTCCGTTTCCAGTTGCACCAAGACCACCAAAGTTGCACTGCTC
>JAHACE010000268.1 GCA_018376005.1 Atopobium sp.
CTCGCGAACAACAGGAAGCGTGCCATAACGCATAGAAATCATCTGAGAAAGGCCGCAAGGCTCAAACTCTGATGGCATCAAGAACATATCCGCACCTGCATACATACGGTGAGAAAGCGCAATATCAAACTCAATACGCGCTGCCATGCGGTTACCATAGTGCTCATCAAAGAAGCGCATAGCATCTTCTTGTTCAGCGTCACCAGTTCCTAGAACAGCAACCTCAATACCTGCACAAATGAGACGATCCATGGCATAGCGAATCAGGCCTAGGCCCTTCTGGTTAGTCAAGCGCGTGACCATTACCGCAAGAGGTACATCTGGATTTACCTCAAGACCCAGCTCCTCTTGCAGCTGACGCTTACACTCAGCCTTACCTTCCATATGACGTGCCGAGAAGTTCTGTGGAATATAAGAATCACTTGCAGGTGACCACGCACCAATATCAATACCATTCAGGATGCCGCGCAGTACACTTTGACGGCGACGGAAGATATCATCCATTCCCTCTCCGAAGTGCTCTGTCTGAAGCTCTTGGGCATACGTTGGGCTCACGGTGAGCAGATAATCGGAGTAGCAAAGCGCACCCTTCATAAAGTTAATAGAGCTTGCGTCACACCTCAGTTGATCAACTGCAGCAGGAATATCAGCAAGACCAAGTACGTCGCTGAGCATCTTGTCAGTAAACTGGCCTTGGAACTTGACGTTATGAATGGAGAAGACCGTCTTAACGTTTTGGACCTCAGGGACGCCCTGATACTGCTCACGCAGAAATACGGGTGCCAGTGCCGTTTGCCAGTCATTACAGTGCAGAACGTCGCAGGAGAGCTCTGGGACGTGTGCAATCAGCTCACACAGAGCCTTGGAGAAGAACGCATAGCGCTCTCCATCATCAAAGTAGCCATAGAGGCCATCACGAGCAAAGTAGGACTCGTTATCTACAAAGTAAAAATCAACGCCTTCATGAACCAGATGCCACAGCCCACAATACTCAAAGCGCCACGAAAGAGGCACCTGAAGCTCGTAGACCTTCTTCATCTTTTGTTTCCACTCGGGCTTAATAGAGCTGTAGAGTGGCGAGATAACCGCCACTCTTGCTCCTACTTTTTTAAGTGCTTGTGGCAATGAGCCCGAAACATCTCCAAGGCCACCCGACTTGGAAAAAGGCGCTACCTCTGAAGTTGCATAGACAACACGAAGTTTGCGACGCTTGGAGACTTGGGACATTGTTACGCCACCCTCTTATTGTTTTTACGCTGAAGAAGAATTTCTTCGCTGGTACCACGAAGCTCAGTACCTGCAGGAATAATGTTAGAACGGTCTACAAT
>JAHACE010000269.1 GCA_018376005.1 Atopobium sp.
CGCGGGAGAGGAGAAAAAATGGCAGTAGATTTTGAGAATTCTCAGACAAAGAAGAACCTCGAGGCAGCTTTTGCTGGTGAGTCCCAGGCTACCAACAAGTACAGCTACTATGCTTCCCAGGCTGCAAAAGATGGTTATCAGCAGATTTCCAACATTTTCACCGAGACTTCTGGCAACGAGAAAGTTCACGCTAAGCTTTGGTTCAAGTATCTCCACGGTGGCAAGATTCCAGAGACTGCAGAGAACCTCAAGGACGCAGCTGCTGGCGAGAACTACGAGTGGACCACTATGTACGCTGACTTCGCTAAGGTAGCTGAGGAGGAGGGCTTCGCAGAGATTGCTGCTAAGTTCCGTCTTGTCGGCAACATCGAGAAGACTCACGAGGAGCGCTATCAGAAGCTTCTTGAGCGCGTTGAGTCCGGTGAGGTCTTTGAGCGCGAGGGTGTCAAGGTTTGGAAGTGCCTCAAGTGCGGTCACCTGCACGTTGGCGCATCTGCACCAAAGGTCTGCCCAGTCTGCGGTCACCCACAGGCATACTTCGAGGAGCAGTCCCTCAACTACTAAGTTGCAGGCAAATGCCTGCTGGTGGGTATTTTTGTGTGTGGACATTGCGGGGAGATTGGGTTTCTCGCCATATGCTCGTTGCGCGCCTGATTTGCTCAAAGAATCTGTAAAATTTGCCTGAAAATATCAAAGAATCTGTGGATTTGCCTGATTTCATCAAAGAATCTGTATCCAAAATACAGAATCTTTGCACTTTTCAGGCTCGCTTTTCAGGCTCACTTTTCAGGCGGGACTTTGAAGCGCGCGCGAGATTGCCCCTCCAAGGAGCCTGATTTTCTCGCCATGTCTGAGTAATTTGCCGGAAAAGTGCACCAAGTCTGAGCTATTTGCCGGTTTTTCTCGTCATATCTGAGTAAATTCGCTCAGACTCCATTCACTTTTCAGGCTTATCGCGGTGCTTAAGTCTGGATTCGCAACTCAGAAGCATCTGGCGAGAAACCCGCGCGCTCGTAGCGTGCGCGCCTGGTGAGAAACCCGTGCACTCGCAGCTCAGTGCCGGGCCAGCGTGCCGGGCCCCGCGCTTATCCCTTAAACCAGCGATTGGGCTGCTCGTAGGAGGGGCAGATGTCGCTCATGGGACAGCCGACACACTTGGGGTTGCGAGCAGTGCAGGTCTCTCGCCCAAAGTGAATCCACTCTTCGTTGACGTCTTTCCAGAGTTCGTGGGGGAGAAGCGCGAGCAGGTCCTTCTCGGCAGCCAGCGGCGTAGAAGCCGAGCTCAAGCGCATGCGCTTGGAGATTCTGTACACGTGCGTGTCCACCGCGATGCCGTCGACCACGTCAAACATCTTGTTGAGGACGATGTTTGCGGTCTTTCGACCAACGCCCGGGAGCGTGACCAGGTCTTCCATGGTGCCCGGAACTTCTCCGCCGTACTCCGTCAGCAGAATCTGCGCCGTCTCCACGCAGTGCTTAGCCTTTGCGCGCCAGAAGCCGATGGTTTGAATGACCTCTCCGACCTCGACAGCATTGGCGGCCGCCATGGATGGCGCGTCGGGCCAGCGGCGAAACAGCTCGGGTGTGACTTTATTTACCGCGGCGTCAGTAGTCTGCGCCGAAAGCATAACGCTGATGAGCAGGGTAAACGCGTCGTGATAATTCAGCGCGCTCTGGACGCTTGGATAGAGCTCGTGCATGCGTCGGCACAGC
>JAHACE010000270.1 GCA_018376005.1 Atopobium sp.
TGAAAGTTTCCACGTGTCCTCCTTCTAATACCTTAATGTTACGGCATTTACCAGCGAAGCACAGTGAAAACGCGAGAAGTTCTTATGAGAACACGAGGACAACAACAATTACCGCAACGCCAAGAATCATCAAGGCAAAGTCTGATGGAGCCAAAGGATAGCGTTTAAATGCAGATGAAGCGTTCCTTAAATAAAAACCTCGCTGCTCAGCTGCAAGTGCTGAGGCATCAGCTTTTTTAACCGAGCTTACCAGCAGAGGAACAATCAAAGGCATGGTAAGCTGGAGCTTCTTAATTGGATTTTTGGTATCAAACTCAACACCGCGAGCCATCTGAGCCTCCATGATATGGTTCATCTCGGAAGCAAAGACTGGAACAAAGCGCAAAACCGTTGCAATGGTGAATGCATAGGGGTATGGGACATGCGCCACTTCTACCAGCGCATTCATCAGATCTTCTACACGCATAAGCGAAAGCATAGAAAGCAGTGGCAGTGCCAGCGCAATTGTTTTTAGGGCAACGTTAAAGCCGCGCTCCAAACCACCTACCGTGATGAATAAAAAGAGCGTTTGACCAGCAGGGGCAACAAATAGTGAGCGCAAGTATCGCAAGTACCTCAAGCGTTCCTTGAGCGGCAAAGGCGGCTACAAAGAGCTCAAGCGCAAACACAAGCTTGGCCACAGGATTTGCCTTATGAAGGAAGCTTGTTCCTTCGGTGTAATCAATAACACTACCCACGAGGAGCCTCCTTACCATTAAGCGTGGCTGCAATACGAGCAATCTCAAACTGATGCTGCAATGCGTCAAGCACCTCGGAAGCGCTGTTAAGCCCAGTAAATGATGAATCCACATGCGCTCCAGCAAGCTTTGACAGCTGAATCATCTGAGGAGCCTCAACATACGCTTCCTTCAAAACCTCATCTGTCGAGAAGATCTGTGTAACTTCCCCATCATCTAACACGCTGCCATGCGCCATAACGACAATTCTTGTGGCAAAGTCCAGCACAACCTCCATGTCATGGCAAACCATAAGAACTGCACAGCCCTTCTCGCACAGTGATTTGACCATATTCATGACCTGCATACACTCTTTGTAATCCAGGCCGGATGTTGGCTCATCAAGCACAAGAATATCTGGCTCGCAGGCAACCACAGATGCAAGCGCAACCATCTGACGCTGTCCGCGAGAAAGCATAAACGGCGACGCCTCAGCGTCCAATCCCATGCAATCAATTACTTCAAGCGCTTTCTTGCGCGCATCCTCTGCAGACACAGCCTTGAGCTCAAGACCAAACGCAATCTCCTCAAGGACACTCTCTTTGCAAATCTGATAATCGGGATTTTGGAACAGCGTTGAGACATGCTGGGCAATCTGCGACGTCTTCCAATCCTTGCACGAAGAACCCTTAATATGAATGTCTCCCGATCGAGGACGCAACAGGCCATTTACCAGCTTAGTTAAAGTTGTTTTACCTGCGCCGTTTTGACCGACAAGTGCCACAAGCTCGCCAGGATGCAAACTGAGGGAGACGCGCTCAACACCATCAGTACTCCCCTGATATTTAAAAGTGGCGTCGATAACATCAAGAACAGACTGAGTGCTTGGCTGGTCAGCGTCTTGAAGAACACCAATTCTGTCAAATGGCCCGCTCGATTCAGCAATCACAGGACCATCTATTTTTGGAAGATATGTCTCCCCCTTGGCGGCTGACTGAACTGACAACGCAGTTTCATCGCAGACAGCTCTGTCCGCCTCAGATAATAAGTGAGCATACTCAGACTGATGAGAGAGCTCATGGACGCCTTTTGAGACGCGCACGCAACGAGGAACATCAACGCCAACCTCTTGCAGTAAATCTACCTGAGAGAACACTTCCTCACCGCTACCGTATGCACAAATGGAGCCCTTATCCATAACGGCAATCTTTGAGCAATACTTAGCGAGAAGACCCACTTTTTGCTCAATCACCACAATCGTAATGCCTTTGGTTTTGTTGAGCTCTAAAAGGGTCTGGAAGATTAACTCGGACGACGTTGGATCTAAGGCCGCTGTTGGCTCATCAAGCACCATGACTTGTGGCTGAAGCGCCAAAAGTGCTGCTATAGCAACCTTTTGCTTCTGTCCACCAGAAAGAGAAGCAATCTCTCTAAAGCGGAGGTTGGCAATACCAACTGTCTCTAGAGCATAGGTAATGCGCTCTGGAATCTCTGCATGAGGAAC
>JAHACE010000271.1 GCA_018376005.1 Atopobium sp.
CCTTTGGTCTTAAGATACGCAAACGTCTGGAAAAGCTGCTCTTCTGTCATGCCAAACTTAGCATCATCGGGATTTCCAATAATGCCGTTTTGCGACTCAAACACGCCACCAGGATTAAGGCGTGCGCACATGACCTGCGGCATGTTGCTTCCCACTGCTTCCTCAAGCGTTGTAAGCATGTCGCCACCAGCGTCCAAGTTGATAATGGCTCCAAGCTCATGAGCGCGAGCAAAGTCAAGCACCGTAGTGTCGTTTGACGAGAGCATAATGTTTTGACCGGTGACTCCACAGGCTTTTGCAAGCGTGAGCTCGGTGGCATTTGCACAGTCACAGCCACAGCCAAGCTCTGCAAGCAATCTCACAATGTAAGGATTTGGCGTAGCCTTAACCGCAAAGTACTCTTTAAAACCAGCGTTCCAGCTAAAAGCCTCTTGTAAAAGCTTTGCTCGACGAACAATCTCTGCCTTGTTATACAGGTGAAATGGAGTTGGATACGTCTTAGTGATTGCCTCTAGGGCATCTACAGAAACAAACGGTTTCTTACTCAAAGCTCCCCCTCAAATTGGGGGCGCAATACACCGTCAAAGTAGCACCCCCGAAATCTCGGACAGTCTTGCATGTGTTTCATACAAGCCCACCTGACAACCACGCCTGATTGCCAAGTTCGGCGAACCTCGCCTCCTTCTGGGGTCACTGCCTGCCGACTAACCCAGAACCCATCGTGCTCGCTCCTCTATTGACAGTAAAACCCTACCACAGAAAGCTCTGTATTTGGGCTAGTTTTGTTCTTCTCGCAAAGTATTAACAAAAGTCTTAAGGCGAGAAAGGCCTTCTGTCAGATTCTTGTCAGAGGCAGCATAACTAATACGCACATAGCCCTCGGCACCGAAGAAAACACCAGGTACCAGTGCTACACCAAACTCTTTGATTGCTCGCTCACAAAATGCCTCAGAATCAAGGGCAAATTCCTTGATTGATGGAAATGCATAGAAGGCACCTTCTGGCTCTTCAACAGGAAGTTTCATATCTTGAAGCGCAGAAAGTACAATCTGCCTGCGCTTTTGATAGTTTGTGCGCATAGGCGTGACATCATAAGAAAGTGCATAGAGAGCAGCTGGCTGCAAAAATGAAGGAACAGAAGACACCAGCTGAGCGTGGACCTTTCCAATATCTGTCGCAAGCTCGTCAGAAGTGGCAACCCAGCCAAGTCTCCAGCCCGTCATTGCCCATGGTTTGGAGAAACTATTTGTCACAATGCAGCGATCAGACAAATCTGGGTAGAGCTCAACAAAACGTGG
>JAHACE010000272.1 GCA_018376005.1 Atopobium sp.
GCAATTTTTCTTTATTTATTAGGAACCTTAGGGCAAATATGGATGATATGTATCATAGTTTTTATATTGCGTAATTTGGGTATAGATGTAGACTACACAACGCCAATGGGAATGGTTGCTATTGGAATAGGTGGAGTTTCAGCTGCTCTATGGGGAACTATTATTGCACTTAGATACAAAAAGTACAGTACGAAGAAAATATTAAAGGATTTTTTCGCTATAAAGCAAAACATCAGCAGTTATTTATTTGTTATTGTATTCTTGTTTTTGGATTTTTGTTATGTTGCATTTGATGGAAAATTAGCGTTGAATGCGTGGTATATTCCGATTATCTTATTTCTTAAAGCAATCCTTTTTGGTGGGATTGAAGAAATAGGGTGGAGATATGTTTTTCAACCAATTATGATGGAACGCCATAGTTATATTAGTTCAACTTTAATTACCTTTGTTTTATGGGGAATATGGCATTTCTCTTATTTCTACATTGAAGGAACATTGCCACAAGTACAGGCGTTTGGATTTTTGCTTGGATTGTTGACTAATTGCTTTGTTTTATCCGCATTATTTATAAAGACAAATAGTTTGTGGATATGTGTGATGACACATTCGTTAATAAATGTTTTCTCGCAATTAGCAGTAGGTGGTGATCAAAATATAACTTATGCTTGTAAAATAATTATTATAGTAATGGCAACTATTCTTTCGATTAGAGAGCAAAATAAAAAAGTAACTGATGTATCAGTTCTTTAAAGAGCGGCAAATTCCAGTTTGTCAATTACAGGTGACATTGAAAGAGCCAGCCCATTCAAGGTGCTGGCTCTTTCAAAATGTGTGGATAGAAGAATTGAGCCGTCCTTGAGGACAAGAATACAATCTGCACCTTGAATGGTTGAGAGCCTGTGAGCAACAACCAGTGAAGTTCTGCCATTCATGATGGTGTCAAACGCCTTTTGTACCAGCTGTTCTGTTCGCGTATCAATGCTTGAAGTTGCCTCGTCCAGAAGCAGAATAGGTGGATTAGCAAGCATAACGCGAGCAATGCAGAGAAGCTGCTGCTGACCCTGAGATAGAGATCCGCCAGACTCTCCTACCATGGTGTCGTAACCCTGAGAAAGCTGCTGGATAAACTCGTGTGCCTGAGCCTTTTGAGCTGCAGCAAAAATCTCTTCATCGGTGGCGTCTGGCTTTGCATAGCGGATGTTCTCTTTGATGGTTCCCTTAAAGAGCCACGTATCCTGCAGCACCATACCAAACTGCTCTCTCAGCGATGCTCGCGCGAGCTTTTGCGTGTTATGACCGTCTACATAAATAGCGCCGGAATCAATTTTGTAGAACCTGAGTAGCAGGTTAATAAGGGTGGTCTTGCCGCAGCCAGTTGGGCCAACAAGAGCAATCTTCTGGCCAGGCTCTGCCCTGAACGAGATATGGCTGAGCAGCGGATGCTTTGCATCGTAGGAGAACGCTACGTCGTCAAATTCAATAGAGCCTTGTGGATCCTGGATGATTTCAGCGTCGGCTGGATCAGGCTTGATTTCTTTTGCGTCGAGAAGATCAAACACGCGGCGAGCGCTTGCGTAGGCGGTCTGAACCTGCGTAACAACTGCAGAAATAGCATTAAAAGGCTTCATGTACTGGTTGGCATACGAGAGGAAGCTTTGTACCTGACCAATAGTAAGCGGAGAAGGAACACCAGTCAGAACGCAAATACAACCAAGAGCAGCTACTAATGCGTAAATGAAGTTGTTTACCAAGCGCGTGGAAGGATTAGAAAGCGATGATGCAAACTGTGCGCGCTCTCCTACTACGCGGAGTTTCTCGTTAATGGCTTCAAACTGCTCAATAATGGCATCTTTGTGGGCAAAAGCAGTAATGAGTTCCTGGTTGGAGACCATTTCTTCTGCGTATCCGCCTAGCTGGCCCTGATAGCCCTGCTGCTTGCTAAAAGAT
>JAHACE010000273.1 GCA_018376005.1 Atopobium sp.
AAGTTAAAAGCTTTAATTAAAAACGCCTTAGATTTTTACTTTTGGGTATAATTAACCTGTCCAAATGGATGGCTGACACAGGATTGTCAGTGATTGAAAGGATTTAGCATGATTATTGCCGCAGTTGTAGTTATTGTCCTTCTGGTTTTCTGGGCCATTAGCATTCACAACAACATCATTCGCGCAAGCAACAGGTGCGACAACGCTTGGGCAGCTATCGATACGCAGCTTCAGCGTCGTAACGATCTGATCCCTAACCTGGTCAACACCGTTAAGGGTTACGCAACTCATGAGTCCAAGACTTTTGAGGCAGTTACCTCCGCTCGTGCTGCAGTCGCAAACGCTCACACTCCTGAAGAGAAGATGCAGGCTTCCGGTACTCTTTCCAACGCGCTGACCAACCTGTTTGCTGTTGTTGAGAACTACCCAGAGCTCAAGGCAAACCAGAACTTCCTAGAGCTCCAGGCAGAGCTTACTGACACCGAGAACCGCCTCAGCTACGCTCGCTTGAGCTACAACGACGTTGTTATGAACTACAACAACATCATCGCTGTTTTCCCAAACAACCTTCTTGCTGGTGGACGTTCCCCTCGTACAAGCTTCCAGGTTACCGACGAGTCCGCTCGTCAGGCACCAAACGTACAGTTCTAAGAGCTGTTTCGTTTACCCTTTGTACCAGCTCAGCCCGGTATCTGCGTTCCCGCAGGTGCTGGGCTTTTTTGTGCGTCGTGAAGCTCCGCGGATCGCGGCGCTGGCCGCGTGGCAGTCGCACGCTGGCCGCGCACTGGCCGCGTGCTGAACGCGCGGCGGTCACACGTCGACTGCAGGTAAATCCGAGCAGCTAGATTATGTGAAGAGTCTTTACAGCCTCGCAGGAAAATCGTTAAAATAGTTACATCTGTGAATTGTCCTCGCAAGCACAATTCACGTCCTATTGGTTGAAGAGAAAGGTCAGCATGAAACCTCGACCTCACAGTCGCTGACCTCTTGCGGTGTGCCGATTTGCACCGTGAGGGGTGAAATCGCAATGCAGTCCCCGTGGCAAATACGCGGAGTTTCTCGCCAAAAGCCACGCTTTAGTCTTCGGACGCATGTAAGGAGCACACATGATTTATCTTTCCCAGTTAATGGGTAATCCGGTTCTAGATTCAGAAGGCGAGAAGATCGGTTCTGTCTCCGACCTTGGAATTGCTACCGGAGAAGTTTTTCCTCGCATCACTTCCCTTGCTTTTATGGGCCCTGGCCGCACGCCAATGATGATTTCTTGGCGCAAGTATGTTGATACCTAGTCCGCGTAAATGACCTCAAGCTTTCCGATACCAGCTCAACACAGCTGCGTCTTTTGGGCGCAGAGGTTGGTGCGCGCGGCCTGCTGCGCAGCCTTTCTCCCCAGCTAGAACACCTGGTCACCCGCATTGCTCGCGCTATGGGTCACCCCATGCAGGAGCGCATCATTGCGTGGAGTTACATGGACCTGGTTGAGCGCGACCTCTCCAACGTTAAGCTCTCCGTTTCCCACAAGACTCTGGACGAGCTGCACCCTGCTGACGTCGCAGACATCATCGAACGCCTGGACTCTCGCCTGCGTAGCCAAGTGTTTGCCCAGCTTGATGACGAGCAGCGAGCCGGCGCAATGGCAGAGTTCAACGACGACGCTATGGCAGTTGAGCTCATCGGTGGCCTGAACGAAAAAGAAGCATCTCGCATCCTGTCCGAGATGGACCCAGACGACGCAGCCGAGCTTGTCTCCGAGCTGAGCTATGACCGTGCCGAGAAACTCCTGCGCTTGATGGGCGTTAAGGAGCAGCGCGCAATTAGGCAGCTGCTGGGATACCGTGAGTATACCGCCGGCCGTATTATGACGTCTGAGGCGCTTTCTGTCCCTGAAGATCAGACCGTTGCATACGCCTTTGATCGCCTGCGCAACCTGGACGAAGACTTTGAGACCGTCCGCTATCTCTACCTTACTGACGAGGACGGCCGCCTGTCCGGAACCGTTTCGCTGAACCGCCTGATTGTCTCC
>JAHACE010000274.1 GCA_018376005.1 Atopobium sp.
GGTCACTGTGGTGTTGCTCAGAAAATGATTTCTGACGTCGATAAGGCTTTTGACGCTCAATAGGATAATTGTCACAATTTCATTAACAATTTTTACCATTCACCCGGTTTCAGGGAAGTGGAAACATAGCCGTAACAAGAATGTGTCATGGTAGTTACGATTCCAGTTTTCTGACCCGGGAGGACCGTATGAGTACGGATAAGAAAATTGACTATATTCTTCGCACGGTAGAGGAACGAGACGTCCGCTATCTGCGTCTTTGTTTTACCGATGTACTCGGCGGATTAAAGGCTCTCTCCATTTCCCCCGAGGAGCTAGAAGAGGCTTTTGTTGAGGGTATTGGGTTTGATGGCTCTAACGTTGACGGCTTTGCTTCCCAGGAGCAGTCCGATCTTCTCGCATTCCCTGACGCAGATACGTTCCAGATTCTTCCATGGAAGACAGATGATGGTGTAGTTGCAAACGTATTCTGCGATATTCAAACTCCTCGACGTGAGGCTTTTACAGGCGATCCACGCCTTGTACTGAGAAATGCTTTTATCAAGGCAGAAGACCTTGGCTATGTCGCAAATGTTGGCCCTAAGCTTGAGTATTTTTATTTTGTGAGCGGGACTGAGCCAAAGCCTATTGATTTCTATTCCTGTTCAGTATTCTTTCCATGCAGCTGGCCCTGCTCAAAACGGCGTTGAGCTCCGTTATGCAGAAGCACTAACTTGCGCGGATAACATTGTTACTGCTCGTCTGGTTATCAGACATATTGCAACACTTCACGGCGTATTTGCATCGTTTATGCCAAAGCCTCTTCAGGGAGTTCCTGGCTCAGCCATGCTTTTGAATCAGTCACTTCTTGACCATGATGGCGAGTCTTTATTCTGGGCTCCAAAGACTGAGAATGAGGCCCACCTTTCTGAGCTTGCTCAGCACTACATTGCAGGTCTTATTAAGTACGCTCCCGAGTACATGCTTATTACTAACCCAACGGTTAATTCCTATAAGCGTTTTGATCGTGATGCTATTCCTGCCTATGCAACCTGGGGTCGTAAAAACCGTTCTGCTATGGTTCGTATTCCTACGCATAAGCCAGGAAAGCACGTTGCCACCCGTGCTGAACTGCGTATTCCTGATCCAACCGCAAATCCTTATTTGGCTAATGCTGTCACGCTTATGGCTGGACTTAAGGGTATTGAAGAAGGCCTCTTGCTTCCTGAGGAGTTTGTAGGCGGAAATCCTGCCGATTATGGCGAGAAACTCCCCACAAATCTTGGAGAGGCACTTGAGCGCTTCAAACAGTCGGAGCTTCTCAAAGACGCTCTTGGTGAGCACATCTTCTCGTATCTGTGCGAGCGCAAGGCAGAGGAGTGGCGTGAGTTCTGCCTTACCGTCACTGACTGGGATACCCAGAAATACTACGCTGGTTGCTAAGCAACTATTCTGCTTGCGTTTATAGGTACCTTTGAACCCTGTTCTGATTTTTTTCAGAGCAGGGTTTTTTGACGAGAAACCCTTGTTTCACGCAAAGAATGTAGCCTTCTTATTCGAATTGTTACCGTTTTATGAACTGAAAAAATTACTTTTAAAAACGAGAAATACGATGAAAATTATAAGTAGATTTTTCATATTTGCTTCCTATAATTCATTCCAATGAATTTCAGCTCAGATTTATTCAGGAAGAGGCAAATATGAAATCGTCACTGGTTACTACCGTTAAAAAGAATGCTCTAAAGGGCGTAGCTGCTGTTTTTATGGCATGTGCACTGATGGGTCTTATGGCTTGCTCGTCAACTAAGCAAGAAAATGCGCAACAGGGTACTACTTCATCCTCTGATTCAAGCTATACGCTGGTAACTAAGGGCCATCTGACTGTTGTTGCAGAGCTTGGTTTCCAGCCTTTTGAGTATTTTGAAGGCAACTCAACTACTCCTGTTGGTTTTGACGTTGATCTTATTACCGAGATTGCAAAAAGACTCAATCTTGAGGTTACGTACCTGCCAAACCAGAAGTTTGACACTCTTGTTCCAACTATTAAGCAGGGCGGCAAAGCAGACGTTGCTATCGCAGGTATTACCATCACTGACGAGCGCTCTCAGGAGGTAGACTTCACTACTTCTTACCTTGACTCCAATCAGTCCCTGGTTGTTAAGTCTGGCAGCACCGAGACCGAGCAGACGCTCAACGACGCCTCTAAGAAGGTCGTTGTTCAGACAGGTACTTCCGGCGAGGATTGGGCCAAGGAGAACCTTCCAAAGGCAACTATTGTTTCTGTAGACGATGTTGCTGCAGCAATGGCAGGAGTCCAAACTGGTTTGTACGATGCTATGGTTATTGACTTGCCTGTTGCTTCCAATCTGATTAGTACTTCATATTCTGATTTGACTATTGCAAAAGAGATTCCAACAGGTGAGCAGTATGGCATTGTAGTTTCCAAGGACAATCCTGCGCTGACCGAGGCAATCAACAAGGTTCTTGCAGACATGGAGAAGGACGGAACTATGACTGCTCTCAAGACCAAATGGTTTGGCTCTAACATCTAGTTTTACCAGCTCAGCAAAAGTGCTTGAAGTCAGAATTGGCTTCAAGCACTCACTGTTTTCATCAGGATTTATCGCAACTAAGCTCTAAAGGAGTATCACGTGATTGCACTTTTGCACAAAACTATGTCAGGACAGCAACTGTCCTTGTGCATG
>JAHACE010000275.1 GCA_018376005.1 Atopobium sp.
TGTTACCTACACCGTTAAGCGCATGAAGGAGATGACTACCGGCAATTATGTTGAGGCGTCCTCCGAAGAAAATTACGGTGTGCCCGATTCGATTGTTACTGCTTCCGATGTTACCTATCCAGGTTTTGTGCGCACAACTACAGACCTTTCGCTCAAGGTTACCGCAGATGGCAAGGCTGTTAAGTACATCTATTACGACCGCAATCCTCGCAGCGCAATCTACTTCTCAACTTCTGGTAGCGAGCTTTCTCCTGTAATTGGAAATCCAGGAGATCCTGTTCCTGCCGTCCCTAATCCAACACGAACTGGCTATACCTTTGCTGGTTGGGACCTTGATGACGATGGTATTGCAGATTCTTTGCCTACCACCATGCCTCAAGAACCTGTTACTGCAAAGGCACTTTGGACTCCAGCAACAGCAACGTATCACTACGCCTATTTTATTCAGGATCCAAACAATCCCTCTAACTACAACTACGTCACAACCACCGCAGCTTCCGGAACCGTTGGAACCATGACTGCAACTGCTCCTGTTCAGCCAAATACAGGTGTTTTCCGCTTTGAAACATACAGTCACGAGAGCGATCCAACTCCTATTGCAGCAGATGGTTCCACCACTATTAACGTTTATTACAACCTTGCAACTATCACCGTCAACGTGCGTCCAAAGAGAAACGGCTCCATTCTGGCAACGCTTACGCTTCGTTATGGTGATACGTTTAACCCCTATTCCATTAACCCTAATACAGGCAACAAGTACAGCGACGACATGCTTGCCGCTATGCGTGCAGACGATCCTTCTGGAACCTACTATTGGTATGGCATAATCCCTGGTGTTGGCGGTACTGCAACCACCTTCCAGGCAAAAACAACTGATCCAGGTTCCAAAATTACTGCAGATAATGTGCTAGAAATTTACGGCCGCTATACCAATTCCACTGCCCTTGGCCCACGTTACCGCTTCTACTACTACCAGAACCTTGATGGCACCTACGACATGGGCGGAGACCACACGCTTTCTCGATCCGGCATGATTACAGAGATTGCAAGAAATGCTGGTGATGGCTATCTTGAGAGCGAGAATAGACATCCTGGTTTTTCTTATGACGGCTACCGCATGAGCATTGGCCATTTTGATGGAACCAATTACGATGCACTTGGTTGGACCAGTTGGCAGCCATATAACTACGACTACCTCATCACTGATTACAATTCCAACTTGATTGAGCACCGCTATAAGCGCAATACCTATACCGTTACTTACGTAAGCTCTGGTACAACT
>JAHACE010000276.1 GCA_018376005.1 Atopobium sp.
GATAGCACCAGAGCTGGAAGCCTTCTTGTTCATAAAGAGAATGTGGTAGTTAGCAACTGGAGTATCGGTGATAAGACCCCAATCAAGTGCATCCCACAGCGGGTTCTGGACAATGCAGTAGAAGAAGATGTTGTCCTGACCAATGAACTGGTAGACAGCAGCATCGTCACAGCACCACCAATCGCGCCACTCGTCAGAAGAGTAGCGAGAACCACCGTTGCTAGCGTCTTCAGAAAGAGCAGCACGTGTGAAGGTGATAGGAGCCCAGAGGGACTCAGTCCAGACCCAGATGGTAAGGTCTTTGAGATCTTCAATGTCTGGAGACTTAAGACCCCAAGAAATATTGCCCGTCATGCGGTAAGGCAAGAGCGTCTTGCTTGTTCTAAAACGAATTCCAGCCTCTTTGAGTTTCTCGCGAGCTTCATCTCTATCTTGCCAATTTTCAAAAACAACAGAGAAGGAAGAAGCGTTACCTTCTGGCTCAATGACACTATGAGCTGGGAGGGAAGAGGCAACGCCGTCAAAGTCTTGGCGGAAGGAATTTTGAATGTAGATAATAGGCTCGGTTAGAGTCTCTTGAACGGTAGAGGTTACAACTGAGCGAATCTGTGGGTTGTTCTTCCACTTTTCTACCAGGTTATTTAGAAACTCTTTGTATTGTGGCAGGTCAAAGTACCAGCTTGGTGCAGGACGAAGCTCTGGCGTGGTGCCAGTGAGCTGCGAAACAGGGGCAATGAGTTCATCTGGATTGAACTGATGACCTAGATCGCACTCTTCTGCGTAGGCTTTCTCTGACTTGCATCCCTTAATGGGGCAACGTCCATTGACCTGGCGACCATTAAGGAATGTCTGAGCCTCGGTATCGTAAAACTGTTTAGTTGAGAGCTTGGAGAGTTTACCGCGCTCGTAGAGGCGGTGCATGATGCTATCAGCCATCTCTTCGTGGATCTTTGCAGCGGGTTCTAGCGCGGAACCGCCGTAGAAATCAAGCGAGATATTGTAGGCGTTAAGAGCGCTTTTCTGCAGGTTGTGATTATGATTAACGTAATCAAGGATGGTGCCCTCGTAGCCCTCTTCTTCAACCTTTTTGCGATAGCCTTCTGCAATAGGAGAGCCATAGCAATCAGTTCCCGAGATAAACAGTACGTTTTTCTGGCCAATACGATCTCTTAAGAAACGAGCAAAGAAATCTGCTGGGACAAAGACGCCCGCAATATGTCCAAAGTGGAGATTCTTATTACCGTAGGGCATACCACCGGTAATGACAGCGCGCTTAGGAAA
>JAHACE010000277.1 GCA_018376005.1 Atopobium sp.
AAGCCTCACTTACAAGCAATGTGACGGGACGCCTTATGACGTCCCGTTTTTTATAGAGAGGTTTCACGTGAAAACAACCGAGCTCCTAGGCGCAAAGGTCCTTCTCCCCAAAAAGCCTGCTACAAAGGGCAAGCATGCGGGAGAAGAGCGTTTTTCCAAGTTAGGAAGAATCCATAACGTGGTTTTTGCACCCTTCAAACAGGGCCATCCTTCGCAGGTAGTGGGCGTGATGGTTCAGAAGCCCGATATTGCCGGCATGATTAAGCAGGATGACGCGTTTGTCACGCTGGAGTCTCTGGAGACCATTGAGCAGGGGCTTTGCGTAAAAGATCCCGAGAATAACGTCGATAAAGCAGCAATCAAGTGCTTGAACTTGGATTTTGATACCTGCATCTTGTGGCACGGTATGGAAGCTCGCACTAAGAGCGGCAAAACCTTAGGTTACGTAAGTGGTGCAGAGTTTGACCAGGTCACTGGTGCGGTCTCGGCATTTCTTGTGGGTGACGGTGCCGGATCGGAAGCTCTGGTAGGTTCGTTTGCCATCAAGCCAGAGTGGCTGTTGGGTTACTCTAACGGTGCAATGGTCCTTTCCGATGAAGCGGCAGATGCCCAGCTCACTGGCGGTCTAGCTGCAAAGGCGGGCGAGGGTTACGCGGCAGCTGCCGCAAAGGCTTCTGAGGCTACAGCTAAAGCCGGAAAAGCTGTTGCAGAGGCCACCGAGAAGGGCGCGTTTGCCCTGGGTAAGACGCTGGCCAAGGCAAAGCGTGCGATCGAAGACGCTACCGAGCCCGACGCAGAAGACGATTCCGAGCGCCCAGCTCCCATTGCTGCAGAGGATGTTCGCCTCGAGAAGCCATCTGCGGAGGAGCAGGCCGCAGCTGACAAAGCCGCTGCTGACAAAGCCGCTGCTAGTAAGCCTGCTGCTAAGCCTACAAGCAAATCATCTACACAGGCCACCGCTAACAAGGCAGCTAAGGGTTTTGGCATGCAGCTCGGACGCATGGGCAAGATGTTCTCTGACTTCAAGGACGAGTTTGACAAGGCAAGCAAGTAATAAATAGCAGCTAAATGCATAAAACAATAGGGCGAGAAGACCGATCTTCTCGCCCTATTTTTGTGTTGCAGTTGCGTGACGTTTGCTACAAGCCCATGGCCTGCAGAATGAACATCACAATGGTCAGGATGATGACGGTAATGATAACCATAAAGACAAGCAGAATTGGCAGCAGAATACCATTGATGACCTGGGCGGCCATCATGATGCCAAAGAGGCTCATGCCTGGGATCAGAACAACCAGTGCAGAAATGACCAGCACGGTTGTAATAATGCCGTGGTAGACAGGGGCCTCCTGCCAGCTACGGTCGGCTCCGCGCTCCCAACCAAATGCCTCGCAGATAGCGCTTGCGGTAATGCCTGGTAGAACGCATGCTGCAAGGAAGGACGCTCCAACCATGCCCAGTGCAAAGAGGGTACTAGCGTACTGACCCGCAAGTGGTTCAAGTGCGCGAGCAGCGTCGGCAGCAGAGTCCACGGAAATTCCGCGAGGGAAGAGGACAGCACCGGTGGTCAGCATAATGAACCAGGTGATAACCTCAGCCAGGATTGCTCCGGCAACATTGTCTGCACGCTGTGCGGGAATGTCGCTGGTATCAAGGTTTTTCTCGACAACATTTGATGCAACCAAGAAGATCATGTACGGACTGATGGTAGTACCAATATTTGCAACCAACAGAGAAATGTATGACGGTTCAGCGGAAGGCTGCGGAATGATGGTGACGCGCAGAGCCTCGCCCCAGTCAGGCTGAGCAAGCACGCCAGCTACCACGTACGTGACAAAAATGCAGCTAATTGCCAGTAGAATCTTCTCGATACGGCGGTACGATCCGCCAACGGTTAAGAGCCACACCATTAGAGCGCTGATAGGCACCGAGACGTACGTTGGGATGCCGAAAAGCTCCATACTGGACGCAATACCTGCGAATTCGGAGAAGGTAACAGCAATATTGGAGAGCAGCAGTGCGCCCATTGCCAGTGTGGAAAGGCGAATACCAAAGCGCTCGCGCACCAGCGATGCAATACCTTTACCGGTGACACAGCCCATTCGAGCTGCGGTTTCTTGAACAACAATCAGCAGGAAGCACATGAGCGGCACGGTCCACAGCTGCGAGTAGCCAAAGGTAGCGCCCGCGCTGGAGTAGGTTGCAATGCCACCAGCGTCGTTACCAGCAAATGCGGCGAGAAGACCGGGACCCATTGCCATCAAGATGTACTTGAGGCTGTTTTTGTTGATCGGAGCCTT
>JAHACE010000278.1 GCA_018376005.1 Atopobium sp.
CTGAACGATTTTTTCTAAACGAAGCAGTCGGTGATACATGGCGGACTTGGATACGGGTGGTACAAACGACTCCCCCAACGCTGATAATGACAGCTCAGGGTTATCTTTTCGTGCAAGACAAAAATCTCTGACCGCTGGCGGCAGAGCTCTGAGTCCAATGAGTTTCTCGGCCTTTTCTATAAGTGCCAACTGATCTGCCGCTGCATTTGAAGAGCGTGTTTGATTTGCCATTTCTGCGTTGACAACTCGGTTGACGTTGTTGCGATAATGCTTTTGCACACGCGTAAACGCGATAGCGCGCGCCATAGTTGGCGCACCAATCTCTCGCAAAAACTTGATGATGTCGTCAGAGCTCTTAAGGTAGACAGCATAAATTTCTCTGGTACGCATGAGCGCATTGGTATGGCGGTTACGATGATTAAGACGTGCCTTAACCCCAATGGATCCCATAAGTTTTACCAGTTCAGTGGCAAATCTTTCTCCCGAGACAGCAATCTCTAAATGAAAATCTTTTAAGGGATCGGCCAAAAATCCGCCTGCCATAAACGCTCCGCGCAAAAAAGCTCGCTGCGCCTGTTTGGTGCGAATAATACTCTTTGGAATGCCGCTTACCAGGCCTTCTCCCGGTATATAAATGCCAAGAGCAGAAAGCGCTTCTGCAAGCGAATCCTGGTTAGAAATCTCAAGCAAATAGTTGCGTTTTTTATGCATGATAGAGCGACGGTACTCAACGGAAGTACCCAGATCAAACAGACGGCGAGAAGAACTAATAACTGTTCGGGCAACCGTGCCAGTCTCAGTAACAATGCGAACGGCAAATTTGCCAGGACCGTGCATCGATAAGGTGCCTGAGACACGAATAAGCGCAGAAAGCTGGGCTAATTCACAGTCCGTCTGAATTTCTGGTACGCTGACCAGCTCATTTTTTACCAAGGCAGTATAGGACATGACAAACTAACTTCTACTCAGCCTGCTGAGACTTCTTCTGAGCCGCATCAAGATCGCGATGGAACAGCGTTACGCGATAGCCCTGGCTGGTAAGATGCTCTGCGGTAGCACGCGCGATTGCAACGCTTCTATGCTGACCGCCTGTACAACCTACCGCAATAGAAAGCAAACTCTTGCCCTCCTGCACATAACCAGGCATCACTACATCAAGCAGCTCAAACCATGACTTAAGGAATTTCTTAGTAGTGCCGTGCTCAAGGACAAACTGAGCTACTGGCTCATCAAGACCGGTAAGTGGTCTGAGCTCTGGATCATAGTAAGGA
>JAHACE010000279.1 GCA_018376005.1 Atopobium sp.
GATAGCTTCTGGACACCACGAGAAGATCTGGCGCATTTCTTGCTCACTCTTAAGGTAGAACTCGCTGCCTGTCATGCGTTTGCGGTTCTCATCATCAACGCGAGCGCCTGAACCAATGCAGGAAGCAATATCTTGAACGCTTGCATCCTCTTTAGTGAGATAGTGGTTATCGTTGGTAGCAACTACCTTAATACCAAGGTCATGACCCATCTTTACAATACGCTCAGCAAGGGTTCTATCGGTATATCCGCCCCAACTTGGATCAGACAAGCCGTGATCTTGAATCTCTAGGTAGAAGTCATCCCCAAAGATATCTTGGTAGATTTTTGCCCAACGCTCTGCTTCTTCTGGACGACCTTCAAACAACATACGGGGAATGATGCCAGAAACACAAGCTGAAGTGCAGATAATGCCCTCGTGATAACGCTTGAGCATCTCAAGCGTAGTGCGTGGCTTGTAATAGAACATATCTTTTGAACCCGCCTCTGACATCATCTTCATCAGATTGACATAGCCGGTCTCATTTTTAGCAAGCAGGATAAGGTGATAACGAACCTGCTTAGTGCCCTTCTCAATACAATCATCAAGAATGAAATAAGCTTCACAGCCAAAAATTGGCTTAATAAGTGGAGAAGGTTTATTGGCTTTTACAGCCTCAATATTATGTGTTTGATTCCAAATTTGAACGTCAGAAGCCCACTGAGCATGAACCCTATCATGCTCACCAGCATTGGGATCATCTGTAGGAGGCTCTTCTAGATCCCAACCCTTTTCAAAACATTCCACATCATGACACCACTGGCCAAAGTCTTTAAGCGCCTCATTGTACTTACGGCATGCAAGGTCAAAATCTGGAATTCCAAAGAGATACCCATGATCAGTAAGAGCAAGTGCTGGCATACCAAACTCTACAGCTTTACTAACCATGTCTGGGACACGGCTAGCTCCATCAAGAATGGAAAAATCTGAGTGGTTGTGGAGGTGAACAAATGCCATCTTTTTCTACGCTCTTCTCTTTGTGCTTCAAAATTTGTTCTTTTACCAAGGGCTCTTAATTTCTTTGTATAGTGTAGCCGATTCGCCGGACAATAACTACTAATACAAACATATGTTCTATGTGCTAATACTTCTATTGCCGCTGGTAAATTGGATGAAAATATTTTCTCGCCAATTTCATAACTTAGACTAGGGACACCTTAATTGGGAATATAGTTTTTGTATTACCTATTCCAGTTAAGGAGATCACATGGATCAGATGAAAAGCATTTCCTTTGACGACATTACAGCGGCTCAGAAGAACTTTGAGTCCGACCGCGCTCACACAGTAGCTAAGAATGCTGCTACCAGCGCTGGTGTTAGAAAAGCAGCTCGTGTACCAGAAGGTGTTGCCCTTAATCCTCTTACTTTTGATGTTGAGGTAAAGCAGGGTGACCGCACTAATCAGAAGCGCTCTGGTCGTTGTTGGATGTTTGCGTCACTTAATACGTTTAGATATCGCATCATCAAGAAATACAACCTCTCTACCTTTGAGCTTTCCCAGGCATACCCACTGTTCTGGGACAAGATGGAGAAGTCCAACTGGTTCCTTGAGAACATTCTGGATACCCTTGATGAGCCTCTGAATGGTCGTCTTGTATCCTTCCTGCTCACCGATCCAATTGGCGACGGTGGCCAGTGGGATATGTTTAAGAGCCTTGTAAAGAAGTACGGCGTTGTGCCAAAGAGCGCTATGCCAGAGACTGCTAACTCTTGCAACACCCACGAGATGGACGCGTATCTCACACGTTATCTTCGTAGTGCTGCAAAGCGTCTTCGTGAGACCGCAACAGCTGGTGAATCTCTTGAGTCTCTGCGCGAGATGAAGAAAGAGATGATGGAGGACGTCTATACACTGCTGGTAACTTGCTTGGGTCAGCCTCCTGTATCTTTTGAGGCACGCCTGCGCGATAAGGACGATAACCTCGTTCTTTCTGGCACTTTTACTCCTCAGGAGTTCTTCGCTGAGACTGTTGACATGAATCTTGATGATTACATCTCAATCATCTCTGCGCCAACCGCAGATAAGCCTTTCAACCACACCTACACCGTTTCCCGCTTGGGCAACGTTGTTGAGGGTGGCGGCGTTCGTTACCTCAACCTTGAGATTCCTGAGCTTAAGCGCCTTGCTGTGGCTCAGCTTAAGGACAACCTGCCCGTCTGGTTTGGTTGCGACGTTGCTCAGTCCTACCTTCGCGAAGAGGGCATCATGGACACCCGCGCACTTGACGTT
>JAHACE010000280.1 GCA_018376005.1 Atopobium sp.
TTTCATTATGAATTTGAAGCCACTTGGAGATCGTGTTCTGGTAAAGCCTGCTCCAAAAGAGGAGAAGACATCCTCTGGTCTCTACATTGCATCCGCAGCTCAGGAGCTTCCTCAGCGCGGTGAGGTTCTCGCAGTTGGAACTGGCAAGCTTGATCAGAATGGCAATCGCATCGCTCTTGATGTTAAAGTCGGCGACCAGGTATTTTATGGCAAGTTCGGTGGCACCGAGGTCAAGGTAGACGGCGAGGAGCTCCTGCTTCTTCGTGCTGACGACATCCTTGCAGTCCTCGAGGACTAATCGCTCGTAGCTCGTTCGCTCGTAGCTCGTTCGCTCGTAGCTCGTTCGCTCGTAGCTCGTTCGCTCGTAGCTCGTTCGCTCGTAGCTCGTTTGCTCGCTGCTCTTTAACTTGCAGCTTAGTCGCTTGCAGCTTGTTCGTCCGCTTTTTACTTGTAAGTTCAGCTATTTTGGAGGAATACCATGGCTAAAGATATCGATTTTGGCACCGACGCTCGTGCCAAGCTTGCTAAGGGTGTAAATACCCTGGCAGATGCCGTAACCACCACCCTTGGACCTAAGGGTCGCTACGTTGCTCTGCAGCGTTCTTACGGCGCACCAACCATCACTAACGATGGCGTCTCCGTTGCTCGCGAGATTGAGCTCAAGGACCCAGTAGAGAACATGGGTGCTCAGCTGGTCAAAGAGGTAGCAACCAAGACTAACGACACCGTCGGCGACGGTACCACCACCGCAACCCTGCTTGCACAGGTCATCGTTAACGAGGGTCTCCGCAACGTTGCTGCTGGCGCAAACCCAATCGCAATTCGTCGCGGCATCGACAAGGCCGTTGAGGCTGTCGTCGCTCAGATGAGGGGCATCGCTAAGGAGGTCTCAACTAAGCAGCAGATTGCTTCCGTTGGTACCATTTCCGCAGGTGATCCTGTCATCGGTGGCAAGATTTCCGACGCTATGGACGTTGTCGGCAAGGACGGCGTCATCACCGTTGAGGAGTCCCAGACCTTCGGCATCGACATCGACACCGTTGAGGGTATGCAGTTTGACAAGGGTTACGTTTCCCCTTACTTCGCAACCAACAACGAGACTCTCACCGCTGAGCTGGACAATCCTTACATTCTCATGACCGATAACAAGATTTCCTCCATTCAGGATATCCTGCCTATCCTTGAGGCTGTCCAGAAGCAGGGCGCACCTCTGCTCATCATGGCTGAGGACGTCGACGGCGAGGCTCTGACCACCCTCATC
>JAHACE010000281.1 GCA_018376005.1 Atopobium sp.
AGTATCTGGCAGGTTAGACCTCTTCTTCTTAGGAGTCTTAGGCTTTGGCTCTGGATTAGGATCCGGCGTTGGGGTTGGTGTAGGAGTTATTGGCTTATCGGCTGTAGCAACTTCCGCAGGAACAATGGTCTGGTCTGCAGCATTGAATGTTGCAGGAGCTACCGTAAATGGAATCTGATTTGCATTGAGTTCATAACCCTCTGGAGATGCAGTTTCAACCAGGTAATAATTGCCTGGCGTCAGATAGAACTTATCTCCATCCTGATAGATACCCTTAGTCAGCAAATCTGCAGTTGCAGCAGTGTTCTGAACCAGCGTAGTCAACTCAGTCTTTGTAAGAACATCTCCGGATGTAAAGGTACCGTCTGCACCAGTAGTAAGCCCCTCTTTAACCAGTGTGCCATCAGCCTTGTATAGGCTATAAGTTGCACCAGCAACAGGCTTGGAAGCATCATCAGAGTCAGTCTTCACAAGCTTCAAAGGAGAAGGAACTGCACGATACGTGAGGTAATACTGCCTGGTACGGTTTACAGAACCGTCTGCGTTGAAGCCAGGGGCCAAAACAGAATTGTCACGAGGACCAGAGTTATACGTACCAATTGCAAGAGATGTTCCCTCTGGGACATCGATATCGTTTGCAATGTAGACGTAAGAATCACCAGGTCCCGCAGACTTAATCTCGTCAACCGACTTGCGAACAGTGGTCAGCAACAGATTGGTTGAAGGATCAGTCTCGAACTTATTACCGCCGGCAACAGAGTCATCTGCAGCAACGCCAGCATACTCGGGCATGTACACAACATGACCCTTTGTGTTGTAACGCGCAGACACCTGACGATCCTCAAATGCTGCGGAGGTTGTATATGTAGCAGCCAGATCATCAAGACCAAGAACACTTACTGCACCGTTACCATAAATAGGAAGGCCAGCATTTCTTTGCGCAATAGGATCACTTAGACCAAGGCCATTAAGCTGCCTGTATGCAAGATCGTCGACATAGTGATACACAGCCGTTGCTGTATCAATGACACGCGCAGGATAACGTTTGGTGTATGCGTGAGTGCCTCCCCAAGATTTCTTAATGCCACCCTGAATTCCCAGTTGATATGACCTATCAGAAATGTTCAGTGGTGCGGAGAACTCAATGTACTGACGAGCTGTGACTGGTGCAGTAAATACAGCAGCAGGCTCTTCATAAGAAGTGCCACCCATAATAGACTGACCATTGACCTTGACGGTAAACATCAAATTAGTCTTT
>JAHACE010000282.1 GCA_018376005.1 Atopobium sp.
CTCAAGATTGGTGATCTTGTTGACGCGCTCACCCTCGCCCATCGAAATCTTAAACGTAGTGACAGAAGGACCCGCAGTCCAACCAACTACCTGGCTCGAAAGGCCAAACTCCTCAAGCGTAGCCTGGAGTCTCTGAGCAGTAGCTTCAAGCTCATCATCGCTTACGGCAGAAGTGGCCGAGTTCTTGTTTGTCTTCAGAATGGTAAATGGTGGCAGCTCATACGACTCATCGTCGTCACCTGGCCTTTTAAGCTGGTCAGGTGTGGCGAGAAAATCGGGTGTCGTTTTAGCTTTGCTCTTAGGTTTAGCCTGTTTTGTTGTAGGAGCAACATCAGCTACAGCAACATCGTTTTTCTCGACATCTGCATCATCTGGCTGGTCTTTCTTCTTAGAGCGCAGCTTATTCTTAGCTTTATCAATGAGCGTAGTAGGAGCATCACCTGCATCCTCTTGCGCCTCTTCTTCCTCGTAAAGACGGGCATCACGTTTAATGACAGATGTCTTGCGATTGCCCAGATAGGTGGTCTCCCCTTCACCGGTCTCGTCAAAGAGAGAAGACTGGTTGTTTGTGCCACGTCTACCCTGCTTTTTTGCAGGCTGTGGAGCATTTGCGGCGTAAAGTGCCTCTTCTTTTGCAAGAGCACGTTCTTCTTTGCGATAGCGATGATTCTCGCGCGCCTCATCCAGGCGGAAGCTTACGCGCTCAACCATGTCAGAGATGGAGAAGCCGCAGATAACAACACCGGCAATAATAAAGCCAACCAAAAGGACATTGCCCACCACGCGGCCAACAAAGCGCAGCAAAACCCAAGCAATACCGCCGCCCACATAACCGCCGGCAGCCTCTAGGACTTTTGTGCCCAGAAGCATATCTGGAGCAGCCTCAGCACCTGGGAAGTTAAGTGAAATAAGAGCAAGGGCAGCAAGAACGTCCAGCGTTAGACCAATAGCAATACGCGTAGAGATTCCCTGATCATCACGCATAAAGAAGGTCATAGCAAAGACAAATACTGCAATGGGAAAAAGTAGTGCTCCCGTACCAAAGCAGAGTTTGAGTCCATGACCCATTGCGCTAGTAATAACAGCGTTAGAAGGGACAATAATGGACAAAAACAGAGCAATTGCAACCACTGCAAGAACAACACCAATGATGTCATTCTGCAGTGGGCTCAAGCCTACTGCCTGGGCAGAAGCGGCGTTTCTAGAATTTCTTTTTGCTGCGTTTGAGGTGCGTTTAGAGGGCATTGGGCTTATA
>JAHACE010000283.1 GCA_018376005.1 Atopobium sp.
GCATAAAAAAGAAGAGTTCAAGCCAATCGACGAGGGCAAAATCCGCATGTACGTGTGCGGTCCTACGGTTTACGATCAGATTCACATCGGAAACGCCCGCACCTTCCTCTCGTTTGACGTTATCCGCCGTTATCTAATGCACAAGGGTTATGAGGTCACCTTTGCCCAGAACCTGACTGACGTTGACGACAAGATTATTCAGCGTGCCATTGAGCAGGGAAGGACTGCTCAAGAGGTTTCTGAAGAGTTTTCTCAGGCGTTTATCGAGCAGATGCATCGTTTCAATATTCTAGATCCGGATATTCGTCCTCGCGCAACGCACGAGATTGAAGCCATGCTTCAGATGATTCAATCTTTGATTGAACAGGGCTATGCTTACGCAGTGCCTTCGGGCGACGTGTACTTCTCGGTACGTTCTGATCACAGCTATGGTGTGCTTTCTGGTCGCGATCTTGATCAGCTTCGCGCAGGTGAGCGCGTTGAGGTTAATGACGAGAAACGCGATCCATTTGACTTTGCACTCTGGAAGGCTGCAAAGCCTGGTGAGCCTAGCTGGCCAAGCCCTTGGGGAGAAGGTCGTCCAGGTTGGCACAGTGAGTGCTGCGCCATGATTCATCGCTACCTGGGTACTCCAATTGACATTCACGGTGGTGGCTCTGACCTGGTATTTCCTCATCATGAGAACGAGACCGCGCAGGCATCCTGCGCCTGGCACGCTCCTCTCGCCAATTATTGGATGCACACCGGAATGCTTCGCGTTGATGGCGAGAAGATGTCCAAGTCTTTGGGCAACTTCTACACACTCAAGGAAGTTTTGGACAAGTACCCTGCAGATGCAGTAAGACTTTTGATGCTTCAAACGCACTATCGCGCACCACTTGATTTCTCGTTTGAGCGTCTTGAGGGCACCGTTGGTACGCTTGAGCGCATGAAGACCTGCGTTGCAAATCTCCGCTGGGCTTTCAAGCAGTCTTCTGCTCAGCACGAACTTTCCGACGCTGATAGCACGCTTGCTGAGGCAATCAATACAGCTCAGAGCGAGTTTGACGCTCAGATGGATGATGATTTCAATACCGCAGGAGCACTCGCTGCTATCTTTGCTCTGGTAACTGCTGCAAATACATATCTTGCAGAGGTTGGTCAGAACGTTGGCGCAAGTCCTGTTCTCCGTGCAGCAGATATGTTGTGCGAGCTCACGGGAGCTTTGGGAATTGATTTGACTCAGGCGGCGTCTACCTCTGATTTACCAGAAG
>JAHACE010000284.1 GCA_018376005.1 Atopobium sp.
CACCAAGCAGGGCTGCACTCGTCAGTATGTAAACGAATGGCTTGGCATTATTGCTGCAGCAGAGCTTGCGCGCGGTCGTGTAAAAGAAACAGAGTTCCTACTTAAGTGGGTAAATGTTTTTGATGCAATGTAGTTGGTTACAAGCACTTTAAACTAGCTGGGAAGAGCCTCGTCAGGGGCTCTTCTTTTATTACACTTCTAACTGCTCAATAAAGTAACGTGAGGAGTTAGCTATGTACGATATTGATCCAAAGCAGACCACCGTAAAGTCAGAAAATAAGAAATCAAAGCTTGAGCGCATGAGCGCTGGTGAGTGGTGTGGTGGTGAAGCTGACGCAGAACAAAGCGCAGCTTTTTGGCGCGCTAAGGATCTTGCCTGGGAGTTCAATCAGACCCGCCCAAGTGATAAAGAAAAGTGCCGTCAGATTTTGAGCGAACTTCTCGGTGAACTAGGAGAGGGAAGCGCTGCAGTTTCTCCTTTTAATGTTGACTATGGCTTCAATATCAAGATTGGCCCACATAGCTTTATCAACCATGGTGCATACTTGCCTCTAGATGCTGAGGAGAGAAATGCTTGGTATGAGCGAGCATTGCCTATCACAGTGGGAGATAACTGCTGGTTTGGCGGAAATGTGACGGTGCTTCCCGGTGTAACTATCGGAGATAACTGTGTAATTGGTGCTAATAGTCTGGTTACTAAAGATATTCCAGACAATTCTCTTGTTGTTGGTTCTCCCGCAAAGGTCGTACGTCAAATTACCGAGGCAGATAAGCTGGGACTCAAAGAGCTTTTGGGCTAGTTCTGTTAGGCTAGGAGCGCGTGGTTTCGGGGCATAGGACTTCAGAGTACTCGGTTTCAGAGCGTACAAAAAATGCGCGATTTAAGAAAACACTGCTAGATTAGGCCTTTTAGGGAGATTGTTTAACTATTTATTTGATGTTAGAGGCATCCGCGCTATAATAAATATACGGGGAGCTGGGAAATGGCCCGGCTGAGAGGCAGCACCTTATGCTGCGACCCATAAACCTGATCTGGGCAATGCCAGCGTAGGGAGCCAATGCCGTCCTTACGCACTATAAGAAGGAGGGCATATGAAAAAACTTTCTCAGTTTGCATTGCAAGCCATATCCCTTACTTCTTTTCTTGTGCTTTGGCAGCTTGTTATTGTTGCAGGAATTATTCCAAATTACCTTGTTCCAACTCCTGTTCAGGTTGTATTTGCGCTGGTTAAGGACTTTCAGCTTCTTATGACACATACAGGGATTACGCTTTTAGAATCCCTTGTAGGTCTGGCTATTGGAGTGCTTATTGGCTTTGCGCTTGCGGTTCTTATGGACTTCTTCAAAACGCTGGACAAACTGCTCTCTCCACTTGTTACTATCTCGCAGACTATCCCTATTGTGACTATCGCGCCGCTTCTGGTGCTCTGGCTAGGATATGGTCTTTTGCCCAAGATTGTTCTTGTGGCCATTTCAACGTTTTTCCCTATTACCGTGGCGCTGAACTCGGCATTTAAAGCAATAGATCCCGATATGTTTGACCTGATGACCACCATGGGAGCTAGTCGTGTGCAGATTTTTTGGCATGTCAAGTTGGCTGCTGCTGCACCACAGTTTTTCTCGGGACGTGTTAGAAAGGCGTTTGCATACGACAGGATGTTTGCGGCAATCGTGGTGGTATCTGCCTTGTCGCTGGTATTGATGAAGCTCGTAGAACTTGTCCAAAAGCGCGCACTTCCTTGGGACACCTCTCAGGATGCCAAAGAATCTGCACGATAACTTTGACGGAACTCAAAGAAAGAAGTGATTACACGCATGAACGCATCTAATCGCAAGGGTATAACACGAAAAGGCTTTCTAGCTGCGATGGGTTTCTCGACAGCAGGGCTTTGCGCAGGCTGCTCGCTTGAGCAGCCGTCTGCTCCATCCAACGCAAACAAGGGAGCTGGGCAGAATTCCGGCGGAGCCAACGAGATTACGTTTGCGCTGGACTACACTCCAAACACTAACCACACCGGCATTTATGTAGCTCAAGAGAAGGGCTACTTTGACGAAGCCGGCCTCAAGGTAACTATTCAGCAGCCACCTGCTGACGGCGCCGATGCGCTGATTGGTGCCGGCGGCGCTCAGATGGGCGTTACCTACCAGGACTACATTGCTAACAGTCTCTCGTCATCTAATCCGCTGCCATATACCGCGGTGGCCGCTATCATTCAGCACAATCTTTCGGGCATTATGAGTCGTGAAGAGGATCACATTGTTCGTCCGCGTGACCTTAATGATCGTACCTACGCAACGTGGAATCTCCCTGTTGAGCAGGCAACCATTAGGTCTGTTATGGAGTCTGATGGCGGAAATCCCTCCACGCTTAAGATGGTACCTTATGAGGTAGATGATGAGGTATCAGGCCTAAAGGCAAAGATGTTTGATGCTGTTTGGGTGTATGAGCAGTGGGCTGTTCAAAACGCTCGTGTTCAGAACTTTGCGTACAACTACTTTGCGTTTGCAGCTATTGATCAGAATTTTGACTACTACACGCCA
>JAHACE010000285.1 GCA_018376005.1 Atopobium sp.
CCGCCCTTTTGAGAAACAATAGAAGTCAGAACGTCTTTGCCCTGCTCAGCGCCGTAGTCAACAACCTCGCCGTCTTTGAAGGTAAACCAGAAGTTTTTAACAATCTGGCCGGCATGAATCAGAGGCAACGCAGAGTGAACAGTGCCGTTTACCTTGCGATAGTTTGGCGTGGTAAAGACTTCCTCAGTAGGAATGTTAGGGAAGAACAACGTTCCATCCTGAGTCTTTCCAGCGCCGCCCTCCCAAAGATGCCCTGGGTTCATACCAATAGTCAGATCAGTTCCATTTGAAGATTCATAGCGAAGCTCTTCAAACTGGTGAGAATTCATGAAGCGCTTGGTCTTCTCAAATGTTGCATTGTGGGTCTCCCAAGCACTCTGAGGATCTTCTCCACTTGCATGAGCAACGTCCAAAATTGCAATCCAAAGCCTGTAGGTTGCCTCAGCCTCAGAAAGCTCTGGGAAAATTACCTTTGCCCATTCAGCTGCAGGAACACCAGCAATACACCAAACGTTTTTTCCAAAGTCCATGCCGTTTCTAAAGACGTCGCACTCCAGGTTTCTTGCGCGAGAAACAGCAGCTGGCTTTTCTGGATCAATTCCCTTTAGACCATTTGGGTCATCAGACGAGAGGAACAAAAATGCTGCACCCTGCTCTGCAAGGGAGTTAAGCTGTTCAATCTTCCAGCTTGGTGTCTTAGAGAGACGCGCCAGGTCAACGTTTTCGTACATAATTCTTGAGGACTCTTGATCGCCCCAAATAACTGTGACAAATTCTGCGCCAGCCGCATAAGCTGCTCGCTGAACCCTACGGGCAAAATCAGCAATCTCAATTTCCCTTCAACCATCGATCCGCGTAATTCGAGTACTTAAGCACGCTCTATCAAAGATATATCCAAAATATTTCCGCTCAACTTCTACCCGAACAACCTTCTTCACAACGCCAAATTTCAATCTTGTCCATAAAAAGAGCCCCGAAGGGCTCTTGTATGTCTTTGGAGCGGGCAACGGGATTCGAACCCGCGGATGATGGCTTGGGAAGCCATTGCCTTACCACTTGGCGATACCCGCAATTGTGTAGATTTTATCACAGTATTTTTTGCCTTTTAATCGCTTGCTTGGCAACTAGATAAAAGTTTGATGAGTTGTTTTCTACCTAGCTGCGCATATACAACAAATATGCGCCTACACAAATTTTCTCCGTCAGAAACTGGACAGGCGCTGGTCAGAATAGGCGCAAAGTCACTCTTTAGCATGCTCTCCAACGAAAGGAGCGCTATGCAAAAGTACTTCTGGCGAGAAACCCCCGCACACCACTATCCCACCTCTTATAGGCGCCTGCTCTCCACCCGACAACTCCGCCTTCCTCGGGCAAAGCTGCTTGGCGGAGACCCCGTCATGCCAAGCAGCTTCCCTTCTGTAGGACATGCGGGTCTGCGGGCACGTCTAGCAGACAGGTTTTCTCGCAAACCTGAGGCTCCCCCATAAAGAAAAAGACCGGTGAAGCACCGGTCCTAAAGAAAGCTGTTTTGTTGCAACACATTAGTTAACGCTGTGATGAAGCGCTGGGTTCTTAGCTAGGCACTCGTTGCAAATACCCGTAAAGCACAGAGCGTAAGAGTCAACCTCGCCGCAAAAATCCTTGGTGAGATTGGTAAGGTCCCTCAGAACTGGTCCGTCAACATCAAAGACACGGCCACACTCATGACACTGGAAGTGTGCATGCTCGGTTGTGGTTGGATCAAAACGAGAGATATTATCGCCGGTATTAACAACCTGGAGCTCGCCTGCGTCAACAAGCTGCATAAGGTTACGGTAAACAGTTCCAAGAGAGATG